>NZ_JBSGJD010000018.1:0-64673 GCF_053605405.1 Amycolatopsis sp. NPDC003861 | reverse complement strand
GGCGGTGCCGGCGACCAGCGCCCACGCGCTGTCGGTGGCCAGCGCGATCGCGGGCAGGCACAGGCCGAGGACGAGCATCTGGGCCGGCACCGAACCGGCGGCGGGGTCGACGAACTGCGGCAGCAGCGCCGCCAGGAACACGATCGACTTCGGGTTCGCGAAGCCGACGACGAAGCCGTCGCGCAGCACGGTCAGCACGCGGCCCGGGGTGGCGCGCACCTTCGCGGCCATCGCGTCGGTCAGCTTCCGGCGGTGGCGCACGGCCTGGATTCCCAGGTACACCAGGTAGATCGCGCCGGCGATCTTGATCGCGGTGAACACCGCCGCGGACGTCGTCACCAGCGCGCCGAGGCCGAACGCGACCGCGACGACCTGCGTGTACACGCCCACGGAGTTGCCGGCGACGGTGAGGAGCGCGTCGCGTCGCCCGACGGTGAGCGCGCGGCTGATCGTGAACAGCACGCTCGGGCCGGGGACCACGACCATGAGAAACGTCAGCGCGGCGAAGGCCGCGAAGTGCGTACCGGAGACCATTTCCCGAGGCTATCGCCTGGTCACCGGCACGACCAGGCAGTTTTGTCGGTGCCGGGTGGTAGGAACAGCGGGTGCCTCCGAAGATCAGCACCGACCAGCGCCGGGCCCGCCTCGCCGTCCGGCACCACCTGGCCGCGCCCGCGGCCTCGGTGGCGGACGCCGTCGGCGGGGTCGTCGCGCTGCACGCCACCGACCCGGCGACCGTCCACCTGTCCGCGTCCGCGCGGCTCGCCGCGCCGGCGGTGTCCGCCGTGGAGCGGGCGCTCTACGAAGAGCGTTCGCTGCTGCGGCTGCTGGGCATGCGCCGCACGGTGTTCGTCACGGACCTGGACACGGCGGCGCTGGTGCAGGCGGGCTGCTCGGCGGACATCGTCGTGAAGCAGCGGAAGCTGCTCGAACAGCACCTCGGACAGCAGGGGCACCCGGAGAACGTGCCGGAGCCGGCGGCCTGGCTGAAGGAGGTCGAGGCGTCGGTCGAGGCGGCGCTGCGGGCCCGCGGCTCGGCGACGGCGCAGCAGCTGAGCGAGGACGAGCCGAGGCTGCGCCAGCAGCTGCTGATGGCCGCGGGCAAGCCGTACGAAGCGATCGGCAACGTGACGAGCCGGGTGCTGTTCCTCCTGGCGGCGGGCGGCCGGATCGCGCGCGGCCGTCCCCGCGGCAGCTGGCTGAGCAGCCAGTACGTCTGGCACCCCCTGGATGAGTGGGTGCCGGGAGGCTGGTCGCTGCGGGAGCCGGACGAGGCCCGGGCCGAGCTGGCCCGGCGCTGGCTGCGCGCGTACGGCCCGGCCCCGGTGTCCGACCTGAGGTGGTGGTCGGGCTGGACGGCGGGGCAGACGAAGAAGGCGCTGGCGGCGTTGTCCCCGGCGGAGGTCGACCTCGACGGCGTACCGGGGGTGGCCCTGGCGGACGACCTCGAGCCGGTGCCACCGCCACCGCCGTGGGTGGCGTTCCTGCCGGCGCTCGACCCGACCCCGATGGGCTGGCAGGACCGCGACTGGTTCCTCGGCCCGCACCGCGCGGCCCTGTTCGACCGCAGCGGCAACATCGGCCCGACGGTGTGGGCTTCCGGGAAGGTGGTCGGCGGCTGGGCCCAGCGCGCCTCGGGCGAGGTGGTGTTCCGGCTGCTGGAGGACGTGGGCGAGGAAGCCCGGGCGGCGGTCGAGGCGGAGGCGGAGAAGTGCGCGAAGTGGTTCGGCGAGGCGCGCACGGTGCCGCGGTTCCGCACGCCGCTGGAGCGGGAGCTGACGGCATGAGAGGCGCGTCGGCGGGGTGGTCACCCGGCGGGGCGGCCCCGTCGCTGGATCGGTCGAGTCATCGACCTCACGTGCCGCCTCGCGAATCGCCGCCACACCCCTCGGGAGCTCCCAGGTGGCTGGATCGTTCAAGTATCGAATTTCGGCCCGCGGCTAACCCGCTTGCCGGTCACCATGCACCCGGCGCGATCAGCCGGAACCGGTCCCGGCGCCCGGGCCCCGCACCTCCACTGGTCCGCCGTGGTCCACCCTCGGAACACGCGACGTGGCGCCGCCGCTTCTTAATCGATTCTTGACCCGTTCGCCAAGTGGTGGAAGTCTCGTCAGGGCAGTCAGGGACGCGCATGCCCGCACGCTAGGGTGGCCGCGAGCCCGCAAGTCACGGCCGGAGTGCCGGCCGATCCTCAGAGGAGTGGCAGCAGTGACCGTTCGCGTAGGTGTCAACGGCTTCGGCCGCATCGGCCGCAACTTCTTCCGCGCCGTGCAGGCCAGCGGCCAGGACATCGAGGTCGTCGCCTTCAACGACCTCGGCGACGTCGCCACCATGGCCCACCTGCTGAAGTACGACTCCATCCTGGGCCGGTTCCCGGGTGAGGTCAGCGTCAGCGACGAGGGCATCGTCGTCGACGGCAAGACCATCAAGGCCCTCGCGGAGCGCGACCCGGCCAACCTGCCCTGGGGCGAGCTGAACGTCGACGTCGTCCTCGAGTCGACCGGCTTCTTCACCAACGCCGACGCCGCCAAGGCGCACATCGCCGGCGGGGCCAAGAAGGTCATCATCTCCGCGCCCGCCAAGGGTGAGGACCTGACCATCGTGCTCGGCGTCAACGACGACAAGTACGACGGCTCGCAGGTCATCATCTCGAACGCGTCCTGCACCACCAACTGCCTCGGCCCGCTGGCCAAGGTCCTCAACGACGCCTTCGGCATCGAGCAGGGCCTGATGACCACGGTCCACGCGTACACCCAGGACCAGAACCTGCAGGACGCCCCGCACAAGGACCTGCGCCGCGCCCGCGCCGCCGCCCTGAGTGTCGTCCCGACCTCGACCGGTGCCGCGAAGGCCATCGGCCTGGTCCTGCCGGAGCTGCAGGGCAAGCTGGACGGCTACGCGCTGCGCGTCCCGGTCCCGACCGGCTCGGCCACCGACCTCACCGTGACGCTGTCCAAGGCCGCCACCGTCGAGGAGATCAACGCCGCCTACAAGGCCGCCGCCGAGGGCCCGCTGGCCGGCATCCTGCGCTACTCGGACGACCCGATCGTCTCGGCCGACATCGTCACCGACCCGGCGTCCTGCATCTACGACGCGCCACTGACCAAGGTCATCGGCAACCAGGTCAAGGTCGTCGGCTGGTACGACAACGAGTGGGGCTACTCCAACCGCCTCGCCGACCTGGTCAAGCTCGTCGGTTCGAAGCTGTCCTGACCCCGATGACCGTCAAGAACCTCGACGACCTGCTGGGCGAGGGCGTTCAGGGCCGGTACGTACTCGTGCGGTCCGACCTGAACGTCCCGCTCGACGGGGACCGCATCACCGACGACGGCCGGGTCCGTGCCGCGCTGCCGACGATCAAGAAGCTCGCCGACGCGGGCGCGAAGGTCGTCGTCACCGCGCACCTCGGCCGTCCGAAGGGCGAGCAGGACCCGAAGTACACGCTCGCGCCCGTCGCGAAGCGGCTGTCGGAGCTGCTCGGCGCCGAGGTCGCGCTGGCCGGTGACCTGGTCGGCGAGTCCGCGAAGGCGCTGACCGGCGGCCTGGCCGACGGCGGCGTCGTCCTGCTGGAGAACGTGCGTTTCGACGCGCGCGAGACCAGCAAGGACGCCGTGGACCGCTCCGAGCTGGCCGCCGAGCTGGGCGCGCTCGTCCCGGGCGGCGCGTTCGTCTCCGACGGCTTCGGCGTCGTCCACCGCAAGCAGGCCTCGGTCTACGAGGTCGCGTCGGTGCTGCCGGCGTACGCGGGCGGCCTGGTGCTGGCCGAGCTGGACGTGCTGAAGAAGCTGACCGACGACCTGCAGGGCCCGTACGTGGTCGTGCTCGGCGGCGCGAAGGTGTCCGACAAGCTCGGCGTCATCGCGAACCTGCTGACGAAGGTCGACAGGCTGATCGTCGGCGGCGGCATGGCGTACACGTTCCTCAAGGCCCAGGGCCACGAGGTCGGCCAGTCGCTGCTGCAGGAAGACCAGCTGGAGCAGGTGTCGGGCTTCCTCGCCGAAGCCGAGAAACGCGGCGTCGAACTGGTGCTGCCGGTCGACGTGCTGGCCGCGACCGAGTTCGCCGCCGACGCGGAGCACGAGGTCGTCGACTCGACGGCCATCCCGGCCGACCGCCAGGGCCTCGACATCGGCCCGCGCAGCCGCGAGCTGTTCGCGAGCAAGCTGGCCGACGCCAAGACCGTGTTCTGGAACGGCCCGATGGGCGTGTTCGAGTTCGAGGCGTTCTCGGGCGGCACGCGTGCCGTCGCGGAGGCGCTGGTGAAGAGCGACGCGTTCACCGTGGTCGGCGGCGGCGACTCGGCGGCCGCGGTGCGGCAGCTGGGCCTGCCTGAAGACGGCTTCTCGCACATCTCCACCGGCGGCGGCGCCTCCCTGGAGTACCTCGAAGGCAAGGAACTGCCGGGCGTGGTCGCCCTGGAGGAGAAGAACTAGTGGCACGCAAGCCGTTCATCGCCGGCAACTGGAAGATGAACCAGAACCACCTCGAGGCGATCGCGCTGGTGCAGAAGATCGCCTTCGCGCTGCCGGAGAAGTACTACGCGAAGGTCGACGTGGCGGTGCTGCCGCCGTTCACCGACATCCGCAGCGTGCAGACCCTGGTCGACGGCGACAAGCTGTCGCTGACCTACGGCGCGCAGGACGTCGCGTCGCAGGATTCGGGCGCCTACACCGGCGACATTTCGGGCCCGATGCTGGCCAAGCTGGGCTGCAAGTTCGTCACGGTCGGCCACTCGGAGCGGCGCGAATACCACGCCGAGTCCGACGAGCTGGTCAACAAGAAGGTCAAGGCCGCGCTCAAGCACGGCATCACGCCGATCCTCTGCGTCGGGGAGAAGCTCGAGGTCCGCGAGGCCGGCGAGCACATCCACCACACCACGACGCAGCTGATCGAAGGCCTGAAGGGCCTGAAGGCCGAGCAGGTCAAAGACGTGGTGGTCGCGTACGAGCCGGTTTGGGCGATCGGCACCGGCAAGGTCGCGTCGTCGTCGGACGCCGAAGAGGTCTGCAAGGCGATCCGGGCGACCCTCCAGGAGAAGTACGGCGACGAGGTCGCTTCGTCCGTCCGGGTGCTCTACGGGGGATCGGTCAAATCGGGCAATATCGGCGAGCTGGTGGCCTGCGAGAACATCGACGGTGCCCTGGTCGGCGGAGCGAGCCTCGACGGTGAGGAGTTCACGAAACTCTGCGCACTCGCCGCGGGCGGGCCGCTGCCCTGATCGAGGCCACGACCGGGTAGCCTGTGTATCCGGTCCGTCACACAGCAGTGGACGAGTCCAGGGGTACGGTGGTGGTCGGAAACGACCATGCCGTACCCCTGCATTCTCCTAGAGCCCAGAGGATGACATGAAGCTGTTCCTGCAAATCCTGTTGATCGTCTCCAGCGTCCTGCTGGTGGTCGCCGTGCTGCTGCACCGTGGCCGGGGTGGTGGCCTGTCGTCGCTGTTCGGCGGTGGGATGCAGTCGAGCCTGGCCGGGTCGAGCGTGGCCGAGAAGAACCTCGACCGGATCACCCTGCTGCTGGGCGCGGTCTGGCTGATCAGCATCGTGGGCCTGGGTCTGCTGCTCAAGGTGTGAGGCGTCCGGCGTTCCGCCGCCGGCCGCGACCGGGTCGAGGTGGCGGGGCGCAGCGATTCGGCGTGCCTATTGGGGGGCGCGCCGCCGATTCCTAGGTGTGAGGATTCATGGTTGGCGGTAACGCGATTCGGGGCACCCGGGTGGGTGCCGGTCCTACGGGCGAATCGGAACGGGGAGAGTCGGCGCCGCGCCGCCGCATCTCCTACTGGTGTGCCAACGGGCACGAGGCCCGGCCGTCGTTCGCGCTCGACGCGGAAATCCCGGACGAGTGGGACTGCCCCCGCTGCGGGCTGCCCGGTGGGCAGGACGAGAAGAACCCGCCGGCCGCGCCGCGGACCGAGCCGTACAAAACCCACCTCGCGTACGTGAAGGAGCGGCGCAGCGACGCCGACGGCGAGGCCATCCTGGCGGAGGCGCTCGACCGCCTGCGCAAGCGCCGGGAAATCCTCTAGCGTTCCTGCTGGAAGCCACCCCGAGGGAAGCGGACCCCCTCGAGGTGGCTTTTCGCGCGCTCAACCAGCCCCGCCCCGTGCTCGAAGGGGCATCACGCGTGCCTAGCGGGGGCATTGCGCGTGCTTGGCGGGCATCGCACGTGTGTGGCGGGCATCGCACGTGTCCGGTGGGCAGCGCGCCTGCCTGAGCAGCCCCCGATTTCCACGCTACTGGCGGGCACCGACAATTCCTGGGCCGCCGACCTTGGGAACGGTGGGTTCCGGTCGCTTTCCGTCCGAAACCCGCCGCTCGTGGCTGCCGGCCGTCCGAAAGTGTCGGTGCCCGCCGGTAAGCTGGATACCGGGGGCCGGAGGTCAGCGGTCCAGCGGATACCGCGCCCGCACTCGGAAGCCGCCGTCCTCGGTTCCGGACGTCTCGAAGCTTCCGCCGAGCAAGCGGGCTCGCTCGGCCAGGCCCGTCAGGCCGTGGCCGCCCGAGGGGAGGCCCTCCGCCGGGCGGTTGGCGCGCTCGTTGCGGACCTCGATCTTGAGCGCACCGTGCTCACCGTGGATGCGGATCGTCGCCGTGGCGCCCGGGGCGTGTTTGTGGACGTTCGTCAAGCACTCCTGCACCGTCCGGTACGCCGCCGCCGAGACCTGGTTGGGCAGCGCCTCCGGCAGGTGTTCCACCGTCAGGTGCACCGGGACGTCGGACGTCCGGATCAGCCGGTCGAGCTCGTTGATGCCCGGCCGCGGGCCGTCGTCGTCCGAGCCCGCCCGCAGCACGCTGACCAGCGACCGCAGCTCCTCCAGCGTCCGCTTGGACAGCGTGCGGATGACCTGCGCCGTCTCCTGGGCGCGGTCGTCGGTGGTCTGGGCCTGCAGCGCGCCGGCCTGCATGGCGATCAGCGTGATCTGGTGGGAGACGACGTCGTGCATCTCGCGGGCCAGCCGGGCGCGCTCCTCGGCGCGGACGGCGTCGGCGTGGAAGCGGCGCTCGCGGTCGCGGCTCGTGGCCAGCTCGGCGAGCTTGTTCGAGACCTCGGTGCGGGCGCCGATCAGCAGGCCGATCGCGATCGGCATGCCGGCGACCAGGACGCCGTAGATGCCGTCGAGGATGTGCTCGCGCCAGCTCAGCTCGGCGAAGTCCTCCAGCGGCCACTGCACGAACCGGCACGTCCACACCAGCGCCGCGCCGACCCAGACCTGCCAGTGCAGCTGACGGCGGGTGGCGAGCATGCCGAGCGTGATCATCGACGCCAGCTGCGCCCAGCCGGCCAGGAAGCCGGGGACCGCGACGAGCACGGCGAGGAACGGGAACTTCCGGCGGAACACCACCGCGAGGCACGCGGCGCCGGAGAGCCAGATCGAATAGGGCTGGGCCTTCTCGGGGATCACCAGCCAGACGTCGAGCACGGCCAGGATGACGGCCGCCGCCTCGATGGCGAACGTGACCACAGCGGGGCGGGGCACCGAGCCGAACAGGCTCAGCCCGCGCTTGCGCACCCGCTCGGCGGCCGACGGCCCCGAGCCGGCGATCGAGATGCCTGGAATCGAGAGTCCCTCTGTACTCATCGCTGGCGACCCCATTCGTCTTGTGGACTTGTTGGTGAGAGGCGCGCAGGGCCCGATCGGGACGCGCAGCGGCAGACAAATGTGCGGATGCTAACGAGGTCGCGTACGGAGACGGTTAGTTTCACCCGCGGTCGGCGTTCCGGCGTCCGGATTCCGTAATCCGCTGGGCCGTCCGGGGGATAGCGGGCGATGGGTGCTACCGAGTGTGGGAGTTCTGTCTCCCAGCGTGTGCCTAGACGACCACATCGTGGGAATCATGTTACCCACGTGTGGTCGCTCGGCGGTAGTTCTCAGGCGGCCATGGACCTCAGGTCGTCGCTGAGCAGGTCGTGCAGGCCGGACGCGCAGGCCTTCGCTGTCTCGATCGACCGCGGCAGCATGCCGGCCTCGTACGTGCGGACGGCGTCCCCGACGCTCGGCGACGTGGCCAGCGCGGTCGCCAGCTCGGTGCCGTCCAGCAGGGCGAGATTCGCGCCGACGCCGAGCGGCGGCATCAGGTGCGCGGCGTCGCCGAGCAGGGTGAGGCCGGGCGTGGTCGTCCAGGCGTGGGGGACCGGCAGGACGTGCAGCGGCCGGTGCGTGAACCCGCCGTCGTGGTCCCGCAGGTAGGCGAGCAGGTCCGGGTGCCAGCCGGCGTACCGCTCGAGCAGGTGGTCGCGCACCGCGTCCGTGGCGGCGAAGTCGAGGCCGGCGGCCCAGTCCTCGGGCGCGTAGAAGACGGCGTAGCAGCGGATGTGGCCGTTGCTGTTGCGCTGCGCGACGAGCGCCTTGCCGCCGGCCTTCGTCATCATCGTTCCTTGGCCGGTCCGCGCGGCCAGGGCCGGGTGGCGGCGGTCGGCGTCGTCGAAGCCGAACTCGACGAACGTGACGCCGCTGTACTCCGGCCGGACGCCGGTGAGGGCACGCCGGACGCGGGACCAGGCGCCGTCCGCGCCGACGACCAGGTCGAACTGCTCGGACGTGCCATCGGCGAACGTCAGCCGCGCGGCCCCGGTGACGTCCTCGACCGGGTGTCCCCAGCGGACGGTGCCGGGGGAGAGGGAGTCCAGCAGGAGGCCGCGGAGCTGGCCGCGATCGATCTCGGGCCGGTTGTCGCCGTCGGGGGTCTCGTCCATGACGACCTCGCTGGTGTGCGGGTCGACGCCGCGCATCTGCTGACCCTCCGGCCGGGCCAATGTACGAAACGGTTCGTCCAGCTGTGCGGTGCGGAGGGCGACCTGGCCGGTGTCGGCGTGCATGTCGAGCGTCCCGCCCTGTGGGCGCGCGCCGGCGGCGGGTTCCTGTTCGAAGACGGTGACGTCGAGGCCGTGGAGCTGCAGGACACGGGCGCAGGCGAGCCCGCCCAGGCCGGCGCCGGCGATCGCGATGCGAGGAAAAGTCATGTCACTACGAAAGCAAAGTCACTCAAAAAGTGCAACGACTAAACTTTTGAAGTGAGTTAGACTTTGCCGCATGACCGAAGTGATCGGGCGCCGCGAGCGCAAGAAGGCGCAGACCCGCAAGGCCCTAGCCGACGCCGCGCTCGCGCTGTTCCTCGAGCGCGGGTACGAGAAGGTCGGCGTGAAGGAGGTCGCGGACGCCGCGGACGTCTCGGTGACGACGTTGTTCAAGTACTTCCCCAGCAAGGAAGCCCTGGTGTTCGACCAGGACGAGGACATCGAGGCGGCGCTGGTCCTGGCGGTCCACGGACGGCCGCCGGGTCACTCGATCGTGGACGCGCTGCGCAAGCACATCCTGCGGCTGACCGAGAGCGCCCCGAGCGGCGAGTTCCTGCGGTTGATCGAGAACGAGCCGGCCCTGCGCGACTACGCCCGGCGAATGTGGATGCGCCACGAGACGGCGCTGGCCCGCGCGATCGCGCAGGAGATGGGCGCGCCCGAGGACGACGTCACGTGGGCGGCCCTGGCCCGGTTCGCGCTGGCGTCCCGCGAGCTGATCCAGGCGCACGAGCACCCCAGCTGGGCGGCGGAGCAGATCTTCGCCAGCCTGCAGCGCGGCTGGCGCACGGAGTGAGGCCCGCTCCGCCCACCCGGGCGTGGACCGCCGAATCGGCTGCGCCTTGCTCTGTCCGGGTGATGGTGAGGTGTCTTGTGCAACGCCGGACCCGCGTCTGGCGTACCCAGTCACTGTGAGTGGGAAAACCTGGGCGTGGGCCGCGGCCGCAGCAGTGGTGACATCGGGCCTGGGCGTGGCGATCAACATCGCCACCGACGTGAAGGACGCTTGGTGGGCATGGGCGGCGGTGGCGGTTCTGACGGTGATCAGCGCTGGGGTGAGCGTCTGGCTGCAGTCTTCCGGCGCACCCCCGGCGAGCCCGGGGGTCACTCAGCACGCAACGGCCTCGGACAACGCGACGATCCAGCAGGCGGGCCGGGACATCAACCCGCCTCGCTGAGCCAGGACGCCACCGCGTCCGGGAACGGTCGCGTCCAGCAAGCCGGGCGGGACGTCAACAACACGTACGTCCTGCCCTCTCGGCAGGCAGTCGAGCTGCCGTACCAGGCCGGCCTCATGCCGCCGGCGGCGCCCGCGTTCCAGAGCCGCGCGGCGATGCGGCTTGTGCACGAGGCGGTCGCGGACGGCGACGCGGTCGTCCTTAGCTCGGAGCCGACAAAGGTCCTGTCCGGTCTCGGCGGGGTCGGCAAAACGCAGCTGGCGGTCAACTACGCGGAGACACTGTGGGCTGACCGTCAGGTCGACCTCCTCGTGTGGGTGACGGCGGGCTCGCGCGAAGCGATCGTCTCGACGTACGCGAGGGTCGCCGAAGCAGTGACGGGCCTGCCCGTCGACGACCCTGAAGAAGGCGCCCGGCGGTTGCTCGAGTGGCTGCGCGCGACGACGGCTCGCTGGCTGCTGGTCCTCGACGACCTCCAGGCCCCCCAGCACCTCGAACACCTTTGGCCGCCGCAGAACGGCCAGGTTCTGGTCACGACCCGCCGGCGAGACGCCGCATTGCGGGGACGGCACCGCCGGATCATCGACGTGGACGTCTTCACACCGGAGGAGGCCGACGCGTACCTGGCCACCAGTTTCGCCGATCGCCCCGAGGCACTCGACGGCGCCGAGGAGCTCGCCGCCGAGCTGGGCTACTTGCCGCTGGCACTGGGGCAGGCGACGGCATACGCGCTCGACCGGGTGCTGACGTGCCGCGAGTACCTGGCACGGTTCACCGACCGCCAGCGGACCTTGGGCAGTCATCAGCAGACGGTAGCGACGACCTGGTCCATGTCGATCGAGCTGGCCGACAGCCTTGAGCCGGTCGGGCTGGCTCGTCCGTTGCTGGAGATCGCTTCGCTGCTGGATCCGAACGGCATTCCGCTCTCGGTTTTCACGACAGCGGCGGTCGCCCGGTTTCTGAGTGATCGACTCGGCCGGAAGGTGGCGCCGGGAGAGGCCCGTGATGGCCTGACCTGCCTGCACCGGTTGAGTTTGATCACCTTCGATCCCACCTCGAATGCGCGATCAGTCCGGGTGCATGCGTTGGTGCAGCGCGCAGTGCACGATCGGTTCCCGGCCGACGGCTTACCAGATCTCGCTCGGAGTGCCGCGGACTTCTTGTTGGAGGGGTGGCCCGAGGTCGAACGAGACGTGACGCTCGGTCAAGTACTGCGAACCAATGTCGAAGCCCTGGTCGTGCTCACTGGGCAGCACCTGATGTCGTCCGGCGTTCATCCATTGTTGTTTCGTACTGGCTCCAGCCTCGGCCGAAGCGGTTTGGTCGGCCAAGCTGCCGACTACTTCCGCCTATTGTCCGAAGCGTCCGCCAAAGCAGTTGGTGTCGACCACGTCGATACGCTGGTCAGCAGGCACGAGTTCGCATACTGGCACGGGCAATCCGGCGATCCGGAGGGTGCGATCACCGCACTGGAACAGGTTTTCGCCGACATGGTCCGAATACTTGGTCCCGATAGCCCCCAGGCGCTGTTGACCCGATCCAACATCGCCCGCTCCCGCGGTATGGCCAGCGATCCAGCAACCGCCGCCACGGCCTACGAGGAGGTCGTCGGCGACTTCGTCCGAGTGTTCGGTGCCGATCACGTCCACACCCTGACCTGCCACCACGAGGTCGCTTATTGGCGCGGGCAGGCCGGTGATCCGGCGGGCGCGGTCGCTGCTCTCGAACAACTCTTGCCCCACCAGCTCAAAGTACTCGGTCCTGAACACCGGTTCACCTTGACGATCCGGTCCAATCTCGCCCGTTACCGCGGACTGGCCGGCGACGCAGAGGGAGCTGTCGCTGCTTACGAAGACGTGGTCGCCGATCGCGTGCGGGTTTTGGGGCCCGATGACCCGGAAACTCTTGTAGCGCGCGCCAATCTGGCCTCCTGGCGAGGGCGAGCGGGTGATCCGGCCGAAGCGGTCACTGCGTTCGAGCAACTCGTGATCGACCGTCGACGGCTGCTCAGCCCCGATCACCCGAACATTGCGATCAGCGAAGCCAATCTCGCGTACTGGCGAGAACGCGCAAACGAATGAAGGCCCCCTGCCGAAGCAGGAGGCCTCCACTCAAACAAGCTCACGCCGTAGGCGGCTGATAGACCTTCGTCAGCTTCCCCGCCGCAGCGCGGTCCAGCAGCCACAGCGTCCGGCGGTGCCCGCGCGCCCCGGCCACCGGCAGCTGGACCTCACCCGCACCGGCCAACGCCAACGCCACCGCGTCCGCCTTCGCCGATCCGGCCGTCATCAGCCACACGTCGCGGGCCCGTCGGATCGCCGGCAGTGTCAACGACACGCGCGTCGGCGGCGGCTTGGGGCAGTTGCGGACCGCCACCACCGAACGCTCGGTCTCGTACACCGCCGGGGACTCCGGGAACACCGAGGCCGTGTGGCCCTCGCCGCCGAGGCCCAGCAGCATGATGTCGAACGACGGCACGTCGCCGTGGTCCTCCGGTCCCGCGTGCGATGCCAGCACCGAAGCGTAAGCCGCAGCCGCCGCGTCCACGTCGGAACCGAACTCGCCGTCCGATGGTGCCATCGCGTGGACCCGCTTCGGGTCCAGCGGGACGTGGTCCAGCAACGCTTCGCGCGCCTGCTTCTCGTTCCGCTCGTCCGAATCCGCCGGGACGAACCGCTCGTCGCCCCAGTAGATGTCCAGCCGTGACCAGTCGATCGCGTCCCGTGCCGACGAGGCCTGCAGCTCCGACAGCACCGCGATCCCCGTGCCGCCGCCGGTCAGCACCAGGGATGCCGATCCCTTGGCCGCCTGGACGTCCACCAGCCGCGTCACCAGCCGGGCGGCCGCCGCGGCGGCCAGGATGTCCTGGTTCGCGTAGACGACGACTTCCGTCTTGCTCATTTCGTGGCACCCGAAGCGGCCGAACCCGCCGCCGCGGCCGGGGACGTCACGTCCGCCTTGGCCGGGGCGCCCGTCTTGCCGTTCGTGCCCGAGGTGATCTTGCCCAGGCCGTGCAGGGCCGCCTCGTAGACCTCGTCCGGGTCGAGCCGGCGGAGCTCCTCGATCAGGCAGTCCTGCGTGCTGCGCCGCTGCAGGGCGATGCGGCGGGTCGGCTGGCCCGGCTGGGTCAGCGTGCCGACGCGGCCGTCCGGGCGGTGCAGCTCCACCGGGCCCGACTTGCGGTCGAGCGTCACCGAGATGATGCCGGCCGCGCCCGAGCTCTTGACCCGCTTGACCGGCACCTTCAGGTACTCGGCCAGCCAGGCCGCCAGCAGCTCGGTCGACGGCGAGTCGGCCTCGCCGGTCACCGTCGCGCCGGTGATCTTCTCGTACGGCGGCAGGTCCAGCGCCGACACGAGCTGGGCGCGCCAGTGCGTCAGGCGCGTCCAGGCCAGGTCGGTGTCGCCCTCGGTGTACGCCTTCGCCCGCGTGGTCAGCGCCTTGACCGGGTTCTTCTCCGCGGCCGAGTCGGTGATCCGGCGCTGGGCCAGCTCGCCGAGCGGGTCCTTGTCCGGGTCCTTCGGACCGGCCCCGGGCCACCAGCACACGATCGGCGCGTCCGGCAGCAGCAGCGGCACCACCGCGCTCTGCCCCTGCGCGGCCAGCGGGCCGTACAGGCGCAGCACGATGACCTCGCTCGCGCCGGCGTCGCCGCCGACCCGGATCTGGCCGTCGATGCGCGGGGCCGCCGTGCGGGCGCCCTTGGCCACCACGATCACCCGCGACGGGTGCTCGCGGCTCGCGCCGTTGGCCGCCTCGATGGCCTCTTCGAGCCTGGCGTCGTCGTCGGCCACGATCACCAGCGTCAGGACGCGCCCGAGCGCGACCTGCCCGCCCTGTTCGCGGATCTCCACCAGCTTCTTGTTGAGTGCCGAAGTCGTGGTGGACGGCAGGTCGATGATCACGGGCGCCTCCATTTCCGGCCGGTGCGCTCCAGCATTTCGTCGGCGGACGGCGGACCCCACGTGCCCGGCGCGTACTGCTCGGGCGCGCCTTCCTTCGCCCAGTGCTCCAGGATCGGGTCGAGGATCTTCCAGGAGAGCTCGACCTCTTCGTTCACCGGGAACAGCGACGGCTCGCCCAGCAGGACGTCCAGGATCAGGCGCTCGTAGGCCTCGGGGGAGGACTCGGTGAACGCGTGCCCGTAGCCGAAGTCCATCGTGACGTCGCGGACCTCCATCGTGGTCCCCGGCACCTTCGAGCCGAACCGCAGCGTGATGCCCTCGTCCGGCTGGACCCGGATGACCAGGGCGTTCTGCCCCAGCTCCTCGGTCGACGTCGAATCGAACGGCAGGTGCGGCGCCCGCTTGAACACGACGGCGATCTCGGTGACGCGCCGGCCGAGCCGCTTGCCGGTGCGCAGGTAGAACGGCACCCCGGCCCAGCGGCGGTTCTGCACCTCGAGGGTCACCGCGGCGTAGGTCTCGGTCTTCGAGTCCTTCGCGAAGCCCTCTTCCTGCAGCAGGCCGGGCACCTTCTTGCCGCCCTGCCAGCCGCCCGCGTACTGGCCGCGCGCGCTCGTCTTGCTCAGCGGGCCGACCGGCGTCACGCCCGAGAGCACCTTGATCTTCTCCGCGCGCAGGGCCCGCGGCTCGAACGACAGCGGCTCCTCCATCGCGGTGAAGGCCAGCAGCTGCAGCAGGTGGTTCTGAATGACGTCCCGGGCGGCGCCGATGCCGTCGTAGTACCCCGCGCGGCCGCCGAGGCCGATGTCCTCGGCCATGGTGATCTGCACGTGGTCGACGTAGTTGGCGTTCCAGATCGGCTCGAACAGCTGGTTGGCGAAGCGCAGCGCCAGGATGTTCTGCACCGTCTCCTTGCCGAGGTAGTGGTCGATGCGGAACACCGACTCCTCGGGGAAGACGTCGTTGACGATCGCGTTCAGCTCTTCGGCGCTCTTCAGGTCGTGCCCGAACGGCTTCTCGATGACCACGCGCCGCCAGGTCTTGTCGTCGGCGTTCGCCAGCCCGGAGCGGGCCAGCTGCTTGGTCACCACCGGGAACGCGCCGGGCGGGATCGACAGGTAGAACGCGGTGTTGCCGCCGGTGCCGCGTTCCTCGTCGAGGTCGCGGACCGTCTTCGCGAGCCGGTCGAACGCGTCGTCGTCGTCGAAGGTGCCCTGCACGAACCGGATGCCTTCGGCGAGCCGGTTCCACACCGACTCCTTGAACGGCGTCCGCGCGTGCTCCTTGACCGAGTCGTGCACGAGCTCGCCGAAGTCCTGGTGCTCCCAGTCACGGCGGGCGAACCCGACGAGCGAGAAGCCGGCGGGCAGCAGCCCGCGGTTGGCCAGGTCGTAGATGGCGGGCATCAGCTTCTTGCGGGCCAGGTCGCCGGTGACGCCGAAGATCACCAGGCTGGACGGCCCGGCGATGCGCGGGAGCCGCTTGTCCCGCGGATCGCGAAGGGGGTTGGTCCAGGTCATGCGGTGACCTCCTGTACCGCGCGGACGACGGCCGCGAGGCCCGCGGCCCGGTCGGTCAGGTGCAGGCGCAGCACCGGGCGGCCGTGCTCGGCGAGCACCTGCCCGTCGCCGAGGGCCTGGGCGTGCTGCAGCTGCCCCAGCGTGTAGGGCCGGTCCGGCACGTCGAGGTCCTGCTCGACGGCGCCGGTCAGCTGCAGGAAGACGCCGTTCTGGTGCCCGCCCTTGTGGTACTGGCCGGTCGAGTGCAGGAACCGCGGTCCCCAGCCGAACGTCGTCTGCTTCCCGGTGCGCTTGGCGATCTCGCCGCGCAGCAGCTCGGTCGAGGCGTCGTCGAGCCGGTCGAGGTAGGCCTGCACCGCGATGTAGCCCGCGTCCGCCGCCGAAGCGAAGAACGCGCGCAGCACGTCGGTCAGGCTGCCGTCCGTGGCCACGCCGGAAGAACCGAAGATCTCGACCGGACCGTCCACGTTGGACGGCTCCTCGCCGCCCTTCAGCTTCTCCGGGTCGTCCAGCAGCGCGCGGGCCGCCTTCTTCGCGGCTTCGACGTCGGGCTGGTCGAACGGGTTGATCC
Source organism: Amycolatopsis sp. NPDC003861 (assembly GCF_053605405.1). Lineage (NCBI taxonomy): Bacteria > Bacillati > Actinomycetota > Actinomycetes > Pseudonocardiales > Pseudonocardiaceae > Amycolatopsis > Amycolatopsis sp. NPDC003861. Next base: position 48,700 of record NZ_JBSGJD010000018.1, on the reverse strand, counting down.
CGAGCAGCCGGCCGGCGAGCGCCGTGGCGAACTCCCAGAGCAGGAACTGCGCGCCCAGCGAGCCGGTGACGGCGATCTTCGCCGCGCCCTGCGGGCTGCCGACCGCGGTGGCCGTGGCGTCGGACTTCGCGTCGGCGAAACCGGCCGCCTCCGCGCCCTCGACCGCGACCGGCAGCAGGCCGGTGCCCTGCTTGCCGGTGGACTCGGCGATCAGCTGCTCCGCCCAGTCCGGGAAGCCCTTGATGCCCGAACCGGTGTCCGCGAGGACGACCTTCTCGGCGCCGGCCTCGTGCGCGGCGGCCCACGCGGCGGCCAGCTTGACCGCCGGGTTGTCCGCCGAGTCCGCGGCCAGCTCCTCGGCCACCGAAGCGGCCTGGTCGAGCAGCCGGGCGACGTCCGCCCCGGCCAGGCCGGCCGGGACGAGCCCGAACGCGGTCAGCGCCGAGTAGCGGCCGCCGACGTGCGGGTCGGCCAGGAAGGTCTTGCGGTAACCCTCCTTTTCGGACAGTGCCTGGAACGGCGAGCCCGGGTCGGTGACGACCACGATCCGCCGCGCGGCGTCGATCCCCGCGTCGGCGAACGCTTTCGCGAAGATCCGCCGGTGGCTGTCGGTCTCGACGGTGCCGCCCGACTTCGACGACACCACGATCACCGTGCGCTCGAGGTCGCCGGCCAGCGCGTCGGCCACCTGGCCCGGGTCGGTGGTGTCGAGGACGGTCAGCGCGACGCCGTCGGTCGCGGTGATCACCTCCGGCGCCAGCGACGAGCCGCCCATGCCGGCCAGCACGACGCGGTCGACGCCTTCGGACCGCAGTTCGGTCCGCAGCGCCTCGATCTCGCCGATCAGCGGCCGCGACGACTTGTGCAGCGTCGTCCACGACAGCCGGATCGACGCCTCGGGTTCGGCGTCCGGCCCCCAGAGCGTCGCGTCCTGCGCCGCCAGCTTCGAGGCGGCCTGGTCGGCGACCAGCCGCTCGGCCAGCGGCGCGGCCCGCTCCGCCAGTGCGGCGTCCACGATCTCGACGCCGGTCTTCTCACCTGTCGTCATGTCGTGCTTCAGCCCTTCGCCTTCTCGAGCTGCCCGTTCACGGTCTCCAGAAGCTCGGTCCACGACTTCTCGAACTTCTCGACGCCCTCGTTCTCCAGGACGAGGAACACGTCGGTGATGTCGATCCCGACGGCTTCGAGCTGGTCGAACACCTTCTGCGCGTCCTTGCCGTGGCCGGTGACCCGGTCACCCTGCAGGTCGGCGTGCTCGGCGACCGCGTCGAGGGTCTTCTCCGGCATCGTGTTGACGGTGTCCTTGACGACCAGGTCGTCGACGTAGAGCGTGGGGGAGTAGTCCGGGTTCTTCACGCCGGTCGAGGCCCACAGCGGGCGCTGCGCGTTGGCGCCGTCGGCCGCGAGGGCCTTCCAGCGATCCGAAGCGAACAGCTCCTCGAAGGCCGCGTAGGCGAGCCGCGCGTTGGCGACGGCCGCCTTGCCGCGCAGGGCCAGGGCCTCGTCGGTGCCGATGGCTTCCAGGCGCTTGTCGATCTCGGTGTCCACACGGGACACGAAGAAGGACGCCACCGAGTGGATGCCGCGCAGGTCGTGGCCGTTGGCCTTGGCCTGCTCCAGGCCCGCGAAGAAGGCCTCGATGACCTTCTTGTAGCGCTCGACGGAGAAGATCAGCGTGACGTTGACGCTGATGCCCTCGGCGAGCGTGGCGGTGATCGCCGGCAGGCCCTCTTCGGTGGCCGGGATCTTGATCAGCACGTTCGGCCGGTCGACGGTCTTCCACAGGTCCTTCGCCTCGGCCACCGTCTTGCCGGTGTCCTTGGCCAGGCGCGGGTCGACCTCGATGGAGACACGGCCGTCGACGCCGTTCGTGGCGGTGTAGACGTCGCGGAACAGGTCCGCGGCGTTGCGCACGTCGGTCGTGGTCAGGTCCCGGATGGTGGCCTCGACGTCGGCGCCCTGGGCGGCGAGCTCGCGGGTGCGCTCGTCGTAGGCGTCGCCCTTCGACATCGCGTTCGCGAAGATCGTCGGGTTCGTCGTCACGCCGACGACGTGCTTGTCGCGGATCAAGTCGGCCAGGTTGCCGGTGTTCAGGCGTTCACGGGAGAGGTCGTCGAGCCAGATCGATACACCGGCCTCGGACAGTGCCGCGAGCTTGTCGTTGCTCATTACTGTCATCCCCTTCAGGAATTCTTGGTGTTCTGGATCGAGCGGCGGGCGGCCTCGACGACTGCTTCCGCGGTGAACCCGAACTCACGGAACAGTGTGGCGGCATCGGCGGAGGCGCCGAAGTGCTCGATCGAAACGTTCACCCCGGCGTCACCGGTGAAGCGGTGCCACGACTGGGCGATGCCCGCCTCGACGGACACGCGGGCCTTCACACCGGCCGGGATGACGGATTCGCGGTAGGCCGCGTCCTGCGCGTCGAACCACTCGACGCACGGCATGGACACGACGCGCGCCTTGACGCCGTCGGCGTCCAGGGTCTTCTTGGCCTCGACGGCGAGCTGGACCTCGGAACCGGTGGCGATGAGGACCACGTCCGGGGTGCCGTCGCTGTCGGCGAGGACGTACCCGCCCTTGGCCACGCCCTCGGCGCTGGTGCCCTCGAGCACCGGCACGTTCTGGCGGGTCAGCGCCAGGCCGGACGGGTGGTCGGTGTCCTCCAGCACGGCCTTCCAGGCGTACGCGGTTTCGTTGGCGTCCGCCGGGCGGACGACGTTGAGGCCCGGGATCGCGCGCAGCGCGGAGAGCTGCTCGATCGGCTGGTGCGTCGGGCCGTCCTCGCCGAGGCCGATCGAGTCGTGCGTCCACACGTAGGTGACCGGCGCCTTCATCAGCGCGGCCAGCCGGACCGGCGGGCGCATGTAGTCGGAGAAGATGAGGAACGTGGCGCCGTACGGGCGGGTGCCGCCGTGCAGCGCGATCCCGTTGAGGATGGAGCCCATGGCGTGCTCGCGGACGCCGAAGTGCAGCGTCCGGCCGTACGGGTTGGCCTGCCACATGTCGGTGGCGGCCTTCTCGGGACCGAACGAGTCGGCGCCCTTCATCGTCGTGTTGTTGCTCTCGGCCAGGTCGGCCGAGCCGCCCCACAGCTCCGGCAGCGGCTCGGCGAGGGCGTTGAGCACCTCACCGGAGGCCTTGCGGGTCGCGATGCCCTTGGCGTCCGGCTCCCACTTCGGCAGGTTGTCGGCGAAGCCCTCGGGCAGCGAGCGGGTCTTCATCCGGTCGCCGATCTTCTTGCGCTCCGGGTTGGCCTGGCCCCAGGCCTCGTACTTCTCCTGCCACTCGGCGTGCGCGGCCTTGCCGCGCTCGGCCGCCTGGCGGGTGTGCTTGAGCACGTCGTCCTCGACCTGGAACGACTGCTCCGGGTCGAAGCCGAGGATCTCCTTGACCGCGGCGACCTCTTCGCCGCCCAGCGCGGCGCCGTGCGCCTTGCCGGTGCCCATCTTCTTGGGGGCCGGGTAGCCGATGACGGTCCGCAGCGCGATGAACGACGGCCGCTGCGTCTCGGCCTTGGCGGCCTTGATGGCCTCCTCGATCGCGACGACGTCCTCGCCGCCCTCGACGACCTGGGTGTGCCACCCGTAGGCCTCGTAGCGCGCGACGGTGTCCTCGGACAGCGCGATGTTGGTGTCGTCCTCGATCGAGATCTTGTTGTCGTCGTAGAAGACGATCAGGTTGCCCAGCTCCTGGCGGCCCGCGATGGACGAGGCCTCGGAGGTGACGCCCTCTTCGATGTCGCCGTCGGAGGCGATCACGTAGATGTGGTGGTCGAAGATGCTCTCGCCGGGCGCCGCGTCCGGGTCGAGCAGGCCGCGCTCGCGGCGGGCCGCCATCGCCATGCCCACGGCGTTGGCCAGGCCCTGGCCCAGCGGGCCGGTGGTGGTCTCGACGCCGTCGGTGTGGCGGTACTCGGGGTGCCCCGGGGTCTTGGAGCCCCACTTGCGCAACTGCTTGAGGTCTTCGAGCTCGAGGCCGTAGCCGGCGAGGAAGAGCTGGATGTAGAGGGTGAGGCTCGAGTGGCCGGCCGACAGGACGAACCGGTCGCGGCCCGGCCAGTGCTGGTCGTTCGGGTCGTGCCGCATGGCCCGCTGGAACAGCGTGTAGGCGAGCGGCGCGAGGCTCATCGCGGTGCCGGGGTGGCCGCTGCCACAGTTCTCCACGGCGTCGGCGGCCAGCACCCGGACGGTGTCCACGGCGCGGGTGTCGGTGTCGGTCCAGTCGGCGGGGACGTTACGCCGGAGGAGTGGGTTGTTCTCGCTGGTAGTGGCGGTTTCGGACACTGAACTCCAACTCCCGGTCATGATGGTTGCGGCTGGTCTTCCTCGTTCCGGTTACCCGTACGCGCGGCTACTTATCTCAATCGATCCCGAAGGGACGATATTCCTGCTCGCGGCCATGCGCAGGGGCAATCGCGGCCCGTCGCGGCCAGCCTAGTGCTTGGGCCGGTCGAGGACCCGCGATCACCCACGGGATTCACCACGTCTAACATCGTTCGAGGGTTCAGTGGCTGGTTCTTCGGCTACCCGCGCTGTCCCGCCCGAACCTGACGCAGGGAGTGAAATGTCGTTGGTGAACGCTGCGCACGGACGCAGTGACGACACCAGCGCCGTGCACCCGACCGGTGAGCGACCGCACGGTGAGCGGCGAAGCCTCCGCCGGGTCGTCGGCGCCTACGCCGCGCTGGCCAAGCCCCGGGTGATCGAGCTCCTCCTGGTGACCACCATCCCGGCGATGTTCCTCGCCGGCCGTCAGATCCCCTCGCCGTGGCTGGTCCTGGCCACGCTGGTCGGCGGGACGATGGCCGCGGGCAGTGCGAACGCGCTCAACTGCGTGATCGACGCGGACATCGACAAGGTGATGAACCGCACGAAGCGCCGCCCGCTGGTGAAGGACTCGGTGCCCCGCCGCGGCGCGCTGATCTTCGGCCTGGTGATGGGCGTCGCCTCGGCCGCCGTGCTGTACCTCACGGTGAACCTGCTCTCGGCGATCCTGGCCATCGCGACGATCCTCTTCTACATCTTCGTGTACACGCTGGGCCTCAAGCGGCGCACGTCACAGAACGTGGTCTGGGGCGGCGCCGCGGGCTGCATGCCGGTCGTCATCGGCTGGGCGGCCGTCACCGGCACGGTCCAGTGGCCGGCGTTCGTGATGTTCGGCGTGATCTTCTTCTGGACGCCGCCGCACACGTGGGCGCTGGGCATGAAGTACCGCGACGACTACGAGCGCGCGGGTGTTCCGATGCTGCCGGTGGTCGCCACCGCCCAGCACGTCGCCCGGCAGATCGTCATCTACTCGTGGGTGATGGTGGCGTGGACGCTCCTGCTGCTCCCGGTGACGTCGTGGCTGTACGGCACGTTCGCGATCCTGGCGGGCGGCTGGTTCCTCTTCTACGCGCACAGCCTGCAGGCGGCCGTGCGGCGCGGCGAAGAGACCAAGCCGATGGCGCTGTTCCACCGGTCGAACACGTACCTGATGATCGTGTTCGTGGCGCTGGCGGTGGACTCGGCCATCGGGCTGCCGACCCTCGGCCTGCCGTTCTGATCCTCCGGCGGATCGGGATCGGGGTCACCGCGGTCGTCGCCTTCGGCCTGGTGGCCCTGCTCGGCCGCGGCCGGTTCGACCTCGACCAGGACCGGCTGCTCGGCACCGGCTGCGCCATCCCGGCCAAGATCACCGCGCTCCCCGGCCCGGCCCCGGACGGCGGCACCGTCCGGATCGCCGAGCAAGGCCCGGGCGCGGCGGTGCTGGAAAACACCAGCACCCTCGCCGCCTACCGGATCCCGGTGACGTCCGGCGCCCGGACCGTCGAGGTCCCGGTGCTCCTGCCCGGCCAGCGGATCGGGGTCGTGCTCGACCACCCCGCGGTCGGCCCGGTGATCTGGATCGCACCGGAAGCCCTCGGTGGCTTCACACCCGTGACCGCTACCGTCGGCGAAGGTGGCGTCCGTTACCGCTCCGAGAACTGCCGGGCCCTCACCAGCCGTGGCGCCGCCGCCTTGTTCCGCGCCCCGGACGGGCGCATCACCGGTGGCGAACAGCTGCCCGCGGCGAGCGTGGGATGCGCGCCGGGGGAGCAGGTGCGGCCGGCCGCCGTCCCGCCGGGCAGCGAGGTCTTCCCCTACTGCGACCTGCGGACGGAATGATCGCGCCGCGGGCGCCGTTAGACTTCGTTGGCTCTTTTTCCCCGAGGCGAAAGCAGGATCCTTGTCTTCGGACGGTTTTTCCGCCGAGCTCGCCCGCGAGCAGGCGTACGTCACCACCCTCTACGCGAAGCTCGACGCCGAGCGCCTCGAAGCCCAGCGCCGCCTCGACGAGACGTTGCGGCAGACCGGCGGCACCCCGCAGGCCCGCACCGAACGCGACGTCGCCACCACCCTCTACACCGACCGGCTCGCCCAGCTCGGCTCGGTGGAGCAGGGCCTCGCCTTCGGACGCCTCGACTTCGTCCCCGAGAGCGCCGAGGAAACCACCTACATCGGCCGGCTCGGGCTGTTCGACGAGGACGACGACTACAAGCCGCTGCTGGTCGACTGGCGGGCGCCGGTCGCGCGGCCGTTCTACCTCGCCACCGCCGCGTCACCCGAAGGGGTGCTCCGGCGGCGGCACCTGCGGTCGCTGAGCCGCAAGGTCACCGGCTTCGACGACGAGGTCCTGGACCTCACCGCCGCCGACCAGGGCCAGGATCTCGGCCTGGCCGGCGAGGCCGCGCTGCTGGCCGCGCTGGAGCAGCGGCGCACCGGCGAGATGAGCGACATCGTCGCGACCATCCAGGCCGAGCAGGACCGGATCATCCGCGCCCCGCTCGGCGGCGTCATGGTCGTGCAGGGCGGCCCCGGCACCGGGAAGACCGCCGTCGCGCTGCACCGCGCCGCCTACCTGCTCTACACGCACCGCCAGCAGCTCACCACCCGCGGCGTGCTGGTCGTCGGCCCGAACAGCACCTTCCTGCGCTACATCGGCCAGGTGCTGCCCTCGCTCGGCGAGACCGGCGTGCTGCTCGCCACCATCGGCCAGCTCTACCCCGGCCTGACCGCCGACGGCGTGGAGCCGCGCGAGACGACCGAGGTCAAGGGGCGGCTGGTGCTGGCCGAGGTGCTGGCCAACGCCGTCCGCGACCGCCAGCGCGTGCCCGAGCCCGTCCTCGAGATCGAGTACGAGCACGACGTCTTGAGACTCGACCGCAAGACCTGCACCGACGCCCGGACCCGCGCCCGCCGCTCGCGGCGGCCGCACAACCCGGCGCGGCGCCTGTTCGTCTCCGACGTCCTCGACGCGCTGACCCGCCAGGCCGCCCGCAAGCTGGGGGAGGACCTCCTCGACGGGCAGGACCTGCAGGACATCCGCGCCGAGCTGGCCGCCGACGAGAACGTGGCCGCCGCGCTCGACTCGCTGTGGCCCGTGCTGACCCCGGAAGGCGTGCTCGACGACCTGTTCGCCGACCGCGAACGCCTCGACGCCGCCGCCGGGAAGCTGCTGTCGCCCGAGGACCGCGCCTTGCTGGAGAGCGGCCGGGATGCCCGCTGGACCCCCGCGGACGTGCCGCTGCTCGACGAACTGGCCGAGCTGATCGGCGTCGACGACACCGAGGCCCGCGTCGAGCGCAAACGCCGTGAGCGCGAGGATCGCGCGTACGCCGAGGGCGTGCTCGACATCCTCGAGCAGGACGAAGAGATCATCGACGAGGAACTGCTGCGCGTCTCCGACGTCCTCGACGCCGAGCTGTTCGCCGAACGCCAGCAGGCGCGCAGCGAGCTGACCGCCGCCCAGCGGGCCGCGCAGGACCGGACCTGGACGTTCGGGCACGTGATCGTCGACGAAGCGCAGGAGCTGTCGGCGATGGACTGGCGGCTGCTCATGCGGCGCACGCCGAACCGGTCGATGACGCTGGTCGGGGACGTCGCCCAGACCGGTGCGGCGGGCGGGGCGCGGTCGTGGGGCGAGGTGCTTTCGCCGTACGTCGAGGACCGGTGGCGGCTGGAGCAGCTGACCGTGAACTACCGCACGCCGGCCGAGATCATGGCCGTCGCGGCGCGGGTGCTCGCGGAGGTTTCGCCTTCGCTTTCGGCGCCCTCGTCGGTGCGGGAGACCGGGGTGCCGCCGTGGTCGGTGCGGCCGGCTTCCCTGGAGGCGGAGCTGCCCGGGCTGGTGACGCGCGAGCTGTCCGAAGTGGACGGCGGCACGGTCGCGGTGCTGGTGCCCGCGGGCCGGTTCGACGCCGTTTCGGCGCTGCTCGGGTCGTTCGACGAACGGCTGAGCGTGCTGACGGTCGAGCGGTCGAAGGGCCTGGAGTTCGACTCGGTGGTGCTGGTCGCGCCGGACGAGGTCGTCGCGGGTTCGCCGCGGGGGCTCAACGACCTGTACGTGGCCCTGACGCGCGCGACCCGGCGGCTCGGCGTGGTCGCCACCGGTGACGAGGTTCGGGCACTCTCCGTGCTTGGCTAGGGTGCCTCGCATGCAGAAGATCGGGAAGATCGTGGTGGTCGCCGCGGCGGCGCTGTCGCTGGCCGCGTGCGGCCAGCAGCCCAAGACCGAGACGGCCGCTCCGGCGGGGCCGCCCGTCCCGTCGTCCAGCGCCGCGCCGGCGCCGGCCCAGAGCAAGGGCCGCGAGTGCACCGCGGACGACATCAAGACGACGGGCAAGTTCGGCGAGGTGCCGGCGATCACCATCCCGGACGATTGCGACCCGCCGAAGAAGCTGGTGACGAAGGACCTGTCCGAGGGCACCGGCGACCCCGCCAAGGCCGGCCAGAAGCTCAAGATGAACTACCTGCTGGTGACCTGGTCGGACAAGAAGAAGCTGGACAGCTCCTTCGACCGCGGCCAGACGTTCGACCTCAACCTGGGCGCGGGCGAGGTCATCCCGGGCTGGGACCAGGGCCTCACCGGCATCAAGCAGGGCGGCCGCCGCCTGCTGATCATCCCGCCGGACCTCGCGTACGGCGAGGGCGGCAACGGCATGAAGCCGAACGAGACGCTGGTCTTCGTGACCGACGCCGTTGCGGTCGGCGCCGCCTAGGACCCCCGGTGGACGTCCGCCGCGGCCGCGTCCGCGAATGGCACGGCGAAGAGGGCTGGGGGGTCGTCGAAGCGCCGGGCTTCGACGACCCCGTCTGGGTGCACTTCTCGGCGCTCGAGGCCCCGGCGCGGACCTTCCGGGAGCTGAGCGAGGGCGCCGAGGTCGAGTTCACCGCCGAGCGCGCCGAGCAGGACGGCTACCACTGGCGCGCGGTGTGGGTCAGGGGATGAGCAGCAGCTTGCCGGTGGTGCGCCGCCCCTGCAGGTCCTCGTGGGCCTTGCGGGCGTCGGCCAGCGGGTACTTGCCGCCGATGCGGACGGTCAGCTCGCCGGCGAGGATGGCGTCGAACAGCTCCTTCGAGCGCCAGTCGATCTCCTCGCGCGTGCGCGTGTAGTGCACCGACGTCGGGCGGGTCAGGTAGAGCGAGCCGCCGGCGTTGAGGCGCTGCGGGTCCAGGGGCGGCACCGGGCCGCTGGAGGCGCCGAACAGCGCGAGCAGGCCGCGGACCTTGAGGCTGGCCAGGCTGCCGTCGACGGTGTCCTTGCCGACGCCGTCGTAGACGACGTCCACGCCCTCGCCGTTCGTGAGCTCGCGGGTGCGCTTGGCGAAGTCTTCGCGGTCGTAGCGGATGACCTCGTCGGCGCCGGCTTCGCGGGCCAGCTTCTCCTTCTCTTCGGTCGACACCGTGCCGATGACCCGGGCGCCGCGCGCCTTCGCCAGTTGCACCAGGAGCAGCCCGACGCCGCCCGCGGCCGCGTGCACGAGCACGTCGTGGCCCGGCTTCACCTCGAAGGTCGAGGCGACCAGGTAGTGCGCGGTGATGCCCTGCAGCATGGTCGCGGCGGCGGTCTCCAGGGAGACGCCTTCGGGGACCTTCACGGCGATCGACGCCGGGACGAGCTTGCGGGCCGCGTAGCTGCCGATCGACCCCTGCCAGGCGACGCGGTCGCCGGCCGTGAAGCCGGTGCCGTCGCCGGCCTCCACGACCGTGCCGGCGCCCTCGAGGCCGAGCACGAACGGCAGCTCCACCGGGTAGATGCCCTGCCGCTGGTAGGTGTCGATGTAGTTGACCCCGGCCGCGGCGACGTCGACCAGGAGCTCCCCGGCCTCCGGGGCGCGGACGTCCACTTCGGCTGGTTCGAGCACTTCCGGGCCGCCGGTCTTCGTCACCTGCACTGCGGTGGGCATGGGGCTCCTCCTCCGGGTCGGGGTTCTCCCGGTGCAACTATGGCCGAGGCCACGCTGTTCCGCGTTCCGGCCGGTTCTTGGTTATGGTTCGGGACGTGACTTCGGAAGAGACTGTCGTCGCGCCGACCGGCGCGCAGCTGGGCGCGGCCCGCAAGTTCGTGGAGGCGCACGGCAAGCCGTCCCGCGCGGTGGTGGAGAACATCGGCCGGGCGGGCGCCCGCGTGGTGCTGGTCGGTGCCGACGGCGCCCTCGGTGACGTCGTGGTCCCCTCGGTGGCGACGGGCGAGGCCCTGATCGAGGCGGTCGAGGACCTCGCGCCGGCGACGTGGGACGCGGAGACGGTGCAGGCCACCAAGATCGGCCCGGAGCACCGCCGCAAGATGGCGGGCAAGTGAGCCCCACCGCGGTCCTGGTCAGCTGCGCGGAACTCCCTTCGGGCGACGGCGACGACGACGCTTTGCTGCCCGCGTTGTCGTCGCTGGGCTTTTCGGTCTCGTGGGCGCCGTGGGATTCGGACTTCGACTTCGCCTCGGCGGACGCGGTGATCCTGCGCGCAACCTGGGACTACGCCGACCGGCGTCCGGAGTTCCTCGCGTGGTGCGAGTCGGTACCGTCTCTGTTCAACCCGGCTGCGGTCGTGCGGTGGAACACGGACAAGTCGTACCTGGTGGAGCTCCTGGACGCGGGCGTGGCGGTGGTGCCGACCTCGCTGGTCGCGCCGGACTCCGCTCCGTCGTTCCCGGCCGGCGATTTCGTCGTGAAGCCGTCGGTGGGGGCGGGTTCGCGAGGGGCGGCCCGGTTCGCTTCCGGCTCCGACGCATCCGCGCATGTGGCCGGGTTGCACGCCGAGGGCCACACGGCACTCATCCAGCCGTATCAGTCTAGTGTGGACGATTCCGGCGAGCTGGCTCTGGTGTACCTGGGCGGAATCTATTCGCACGCGTTCTCGAAGGGCGCGATGCTGGGGTCCACAATGGATTCCTCGGGGCTGTACCTGACGGAATCACTGGCCCCGGCCACGCCGCCCGCGGACGCCGTGGCGCTGGCGGAGGACGTCTTGGACGCGGCTTCGGGTCTGCTGGGGATTCTGCGGGCCGAGCTGCTGTACGCACGGGTGGACCTGGTGCGTGGGGCCGATGGGAAGCCGTTGCTGCTGGAGCTGGAGCTGACGGAGCCGTCACTGGGCTTCCGCCAGACCGACCCGGCGGCAGTGACGCGGTTCGCGTCCGCGGTGCGGCAGCAGCTGGCGTAGTCACCGGGCCACCTGCACGGCCACCAGGACGAGCGTGACGACGGCTCCGATCGTGGTCACCGCCAGAGAACCGGTGACCACGTAGAGCCCGCCGATCCCGGCCAGGCCGGCTTTGATCGATTCGCGCAATGCGCGGCCCTCATCCCGCCGGGGCGGAGGCGTATCCGATCTGCCGGCGACTTCCTTGGCCATTGTTCTACCCCTCTTGATGGTGTACTAGTACGCCTATGGGCAATGGTGACCGGTGGTCGGCGGGACCGGAAATGATCTTTTGTTTTCCGGAGCGGGTTTCTCGTTGCCGAGCGGCTGCCGACGAACTCCTCGCCATTACCCGGGCTTGCCGGGGAATTGTCGATCATTGCCGGTGGAGGATGCCGTGACCATCCAGGCGAACCGAGAGCGCGCCGGCGAGGTGGCTTCACCCGAGGTCGTCGAAGACGCGTTGCGCTGGCTGGCGACCCGCTCGAACGGCGGACCGATCAGGTTCCTCCGCTACGCGATCGAAGAACCGGCGAGCAAGTCGGCCGCGGTGTTGTGGTCGCTGGTGGCGCCGACCGAGGTCTGGTTCGCCGATACGCCCGAATTGCGGGCATTCGCGGTACTGGGGCTGATTGCCGACGAGATCGGCAAACTCGGCTCGGCGGGGGATTCTCGCCGGCGCAACACGTTGATGGCGGCGTTCCGGATTCCTCCCGCGCCCGGGGCGGCCACGTGGAAGGCAACACTGGAGGACCGGTTCAAGCAACTGAAGCGATTGCCAGGCGTCTTCGGCGATCCGCCGCCCAGTACGACGGCTCCCATGCACAAGGCTTGGCGGCGGGCGATCGGGGAATTGGCCGGCGTCATCGCGGGGAAACTGCTTTCGCTGGACGAGCCGGGCTGGCGGTGCTACATCGACGTCGGTCGGGCGGTGGTGGAGGTCGCGGGCCGCCGGTGCGCCGGCTGGCGGGCTCGAGCGGCGTCGAAGGGCGCACAGCCCGTGTTCGTGAAGCGCATGATCGTCACGGCGGTGATGCACCGGATGACCGTGCGGCGCCGGATCACCGAACGCGACATCGTCGCGTGCGAGGACGGCGTCGACGGCTACGACGTCCACGCGCTGACCGGCTGGACGCACGAGCCGGAAGAGATCCCGGTGACGGCGCTGTGGGCGTGCCGGCTGGTCACGTCACCCGGCGCGCACCCGGGCGACCCGGTGCGGACTCGCCTGCGCTTCCGCCGGACGCTCCGCCGGGACGAGCGCTACTCCTTCAAGTCCGAGGCGCTCGACGGGGAGCTCGACGAGGAACGCTGCTGGGTCAACGTCGACGTCGACCACCACGGCATCGATCCCGGGGAGTGTGCTGCGGACGGCGAGCCGGTCGCCGGCTTGACCGTCCAGATCACGTTCGACGAGAAGTGCCTGCCGGAAACCTGCTGGTGGTACGCGGAGCAGACCGAATACGAGCGGAGATGCCGGCCGCCGGACGGTGACGCGCACCTTCTCCCCGTCGACGACGGGTTCGTCCGGCACACCTTCGTCGAAGGGTGCCATCCGCGGGAGAACTACGGGATAGCTTTCCGGTGGAAATCCCCGTGACCGGAGCGAAGTGACGTCCGGTGACGAGGACTTCCCCGTTGCTTCGGCTACGAACCGGTCAGATGAACGGGCTCACGTCGTTGCCGGTGTTCCCGCCGCCGCCGTACTCCTCCGCGATCGTCTCCGCCGGGTGCGGCGCGGTCGTCGTCGGGGAAATCGGCCCGGACACCATCCCGATGGCCGCGATCACCGCGACGATCGGGTGGCATTTAATGTTTTTTCGTTCCACGCAACGGAAAGTTACCGTGTGTGGTCGGACACGGTAGAGCAGCGCTTCCATCACGCCAAGTGATCAAACCCGCTTCGCGGCCAGCCGGTCCGCCCGTGGCCATCGCACGTTCGTGGCCCACCCGAAGCGTTCGAACGCCCAGATCACCCGAGCCGAAACATCCACCTGACCCCGCAACACCCCGTGCCGAGCGCACGTCGGATCCGCGTGGTGCGAGTTGTGCCACGACTCACCCATCGACAACAACGCCAACGGCCAGAAGTTCGCCGCCTTGTCGCGGCTCGCGAACGGGCGTTCCCCGATCAGGTGGCACACCGAGTTCACCGACCACGTCACGTGGTGCAGGAACGCGATCCGGACCAACCCCGCCCAGAAGAACGCCGTCACCACGCCCCACCAGGACCACGACAGCAGCCCGCCCAGCACGGCCGGCAGGGCCAGGCTCAACGTGATCCACAGCCAGAAGTACCGGTTGACCCAGCGCACGTCCGAGTCCGCCACCAGGTCCGGGGCGAAGCGGTCCGCGTTGGTCACCTCGCGGCCGAACATCCAGCCCATGTGGGCGTGCCAGAAGCCGCGCAGCAACGCCGATGGCGAGGTGCCGAACAGCCACGGGGAGTGCGGGTCGCCCTCGCGGTCGGCGAACGCGTGGTGGCGGCGGTGGCTCGCCACCCAGAAGATCACCGAACCCTGGACCGCCATGCTGCCCGCGATCGCCAGCACCACCCGCAGGGGCCGCGAGGCCTTGAACGCGCCGTGGGTGAAGTAGCGGTGGAAGCCGACCGTCACGCCGAGCGTGGCGAACGTGTAGAACGCCGCCGCGAGGATCAGGTCGATCCAGGTCATGCCCCAACCCCACACCAGGGGGACCGCGATCAGGAGCGCCGCGAACGGCACCAGCAGGAAGGTCTTGAGCACGATCATCTCGCCGGTGCCGCGGCGGTGGGAGATCAGCGGCTTGGGCGCGGTGCGCGACGTCATGGCGCGAACAGTAACCCACGAGCCGGACACCCACGCCGACGCGGAGTTAAGGCCGCGTTGCCGTCAGGCGGCCGTGAGCTCCTTCGGCGCCGCTGCCAGCGAGGTCACCGGGCCGCGGTCGCGGCTGCCCACCCACAGCGAGGCCGTCGCGATGATGACCGCCATCGCGCCCAGGACGTGGAACGACACCATCGCCTCCGGCACGCCCAGCGCGTACTGCAGCGAACCGAGACCACCCTGCGCGACGGCGACCACCCAGACCACCGTGTAGCGCTGCCAGAGGCTCTTGGGGGCGCCGACGCGCAGCAGCTGGAGGCCGAACACCGCGAGCAGCAGCAAGTAGAGCACCAGCAGGCCGCCGTGGACCTGGGCGAGGGCCTCGACCGGGGCGTCCAGGCGGTGGGTGTTGATGTCGCCGCTGTGCGGGCCGGCGCCGGTCACCGTGGTGCCCGCCGCGAGCACGAGCCACAGCACGACGGCGAGCAGGACCAGGATCGTGCGGCCGGCCGGCGGGACCAGCAGGCGCGGGGTCTCGTCGCCTTCGCGGAACGCGCGCAGCAGCAGCACGGCCAGCCAGACGAGCGGGGTGGTCGCGAGGAAGTGGATCGCGACCGTCCACCACTCCAGCTTCGCGAGCACGGTCAGGCCGCCGACGACGGCCTGCAACACGACGCCGCCGGGCATCGTCCAGGCCAGCTTGACCAGGCGTTTGCGCTCCGGGTGGTCGATCTGCACGCGCCACGCGGTGATGACTGCGACGGCGGCGATGAGGATGACGACGCCGGTGAGCAGCCGGTTGCCGAACTCGATCCACTGGTTGAGGGCGTCGATCCCGGAGTCGTGCTTCGGGACGAGGCTGCCGGCCACGCACTGCGGCCAGGTCGGGCAGCCGAGCCCGGACCCGGTGACGCGCACGATGGAACCGGTGACGCCGATCAGCGCCTGCGCGAGGACCGCGGCGATCCCGACGGCCCGCTGCACGGCGGCGGAGGGAAACGGCAGACGGGCGACGAGGCTGGTGAACGGCACGGCATCGATGGTAGAGCGCGCGGAAAACGCGCTTTCGGCAGGTCCGGACGCCCAGAACCCGAAGACCCCCGCAAGGGACCTAGGTCACGCGGAGACCGGGACTCAGGTGAGTTTCGTCGTCCGCGAAGCCACCGCGCCGGCGACCACCGCCCACACGGCCAGCACCAGCATGGGGCCGGGCGCGAACGCACCGTCCACCAACGCCGCGCGCATGCCCTCCGCCAGTGCTCCCGAGGGCAGCAGCTCCACCACCCGCGCCAGCCCCGACGGCAGCGACGACGGCGCCAGCAGGATCCCGCCCGCCAGCAGCAGGACGAACCACACGATGTTCGCCAGCGCCAGGACCGCCTCGGCCCGCAACGCCCCGCCCAGCAGGACGCCCAGGGCTCCGAACGCCAGCGTCCCGAGCACCAGCAACAAAACCGCCGAGAAGAGCCCGGCCGGCGACGGCGACCACCCGAGGAACGCCGCCACCACACCGATGATCACCGACTGCAGCACCACGACCACGAGCGCCGCCGCCAGGCGGCCCGCCACCAGGAGCCACCGCGGCAACGCCGTCGCCGAGAGGCGCTTCAACACCCCGTACCGGCGGTCGAAGCCCAGGGCGATCGCCTGGCCGGTGAACGCCGAGGACATCACCGCCAGCGCCAGGATGCGCGGGGTGATCCAGTCCACTCGCGGCACGGACCCCAGCGAAGACGCCGGGAGGATGTCCAAAAGGGACAGCCCGATCAGCAGCGCCAGCGGGATCAGCAGCGTCAGCAGCACCTGCTCGCCGTGGCGCAAGGTCAAGCTGACCTCGACGCGGGCGTGCGTGCGCAGCATCCGGCCCAGCGATCCCCGCCCGGGCGCCGGGGTGAACGTCCCCGGAGCAAACGTCATGCCCGCAGCTCCCGTCCGGTCAGCTCCAGGAAGACCTCTTCCAGGGTCCGCTTGCCGACCTGCAGTTCCTCCGGCAGCACGCCCTGCTGGGCGCACCACGCCGTGACCGTCGACACCACCTGGGGGTCGACCGAACCGACCACCGTGTACGTGCCCGGCGCCGACTCGCGCACCGCGTAGCCCTCCGGGAGCGCCGCCGTCAGCAGCGCCGTGTCGAGCCGGGTGCGGGCCTTGAAGCGGAGCCCGCCCGCGCCCGTCTCGTCCGTCGTCAGCGACTGCGGTGCGCCGGACACCACGACCTTGCCGTGGTCCACGATCACCACCGTGTCGGCCAGCGCCTCGGCCTCTTCCATCAGGTGCGTGGTCAGCAGCACCGAAACGCCGTCGCCGCGTAACGCCGAGAGCAGGTCCCACACCAGGCGCCGGGCCTGCGGGTCCATGCCCGCCGTCGGCTCGTCGAGGAACACCAGCTCCGGCCGGCCGACCAGGGCGCACGCCAGGGAAAGCCGCTGCTGCTGGCCGCCGGAGAGGCGCTTGAACGGCGTGCGGCGGACCGGCGTCAGGCCGAGGACGTCCAGCAGCCAGGCCGGGTCCAGGGGCGAAGCCGCGCAGGAGGCCACCAGGCGCAGCATCTCGTCCGCCCGGACACCCGGGTACGCGCCGCCGCCCTGGGGCATGATGCCGACGCGGGGACGCAGCGCCGAAGACTCGCGGACCGGGTCGAGGCCGAGCACGCGCACCGAGCCCGCGTCAGGCTTCGAAAAGCCTTCGCAGAGCTCGACGGTGGTCGTCTTGCCGGCCCCGTTCGGGCCGAGCAGGGCGAGCAGGCTGCCGCGCTCCATCCGCAGGTCGAGGCCGTCGACCGCGCGGGTGGAGCCGTAGCTTTTGACCAGCCCGCTGATCTCGACGGCAGGGACACTCACATCGGGTCACGATACGGCGTCGACCGGTTCGGGCACCCGCGGGGACGGCTTGGCAAGCAACACGGGAGCCAGCCGCCGCACGATCAGCAGCCCGCCGCCGCAGACGACGATCGCCGCGACGTAGGCGAACGGCAGCACGTACGGGCGGCCGTCGAAGGTGCTGCCGGTCGGGGGGAGCAGGAACGGCAGGGCCGCGCTGATCACCGTCGCGGCGACGCGGAAGCGGGACGTCCCGGCCGCGGCGGCGAGCGGGATCACCGCCCACAGCACGTACCACGGCTGCAGGTTGATCTGCAGGATCATCACCGCGCCGAGCGCGACGCCGAGCCCGATGATCGGGCGGTAGCGCCACTTGAAGCTGTCCCAGAGGAACTTGAACGTGATCGCCAGCGCGACGAGGTAGCCGAGCACGCCGAGGATCGGCACCAGCGCGTCGGTGTGGTTGCCGAGCCCGAGCGCGATGCCGAGGACGCCGGAGAGGTTGGCCAGCTCGGCGGTGGGGGAGATCCAGGAGCGGACCAGGCCGGGCGTGTTGAACGTCGCCCCGACCCAGCCGAAACCGAGGCCGGTGCCGAAGCAGACGACGACCAGGACCACGCCGAACCACAGCGCCATCGGGGCGCCCGCCACGAACAGGTCCTTGAGCCGGCCGTGCCAGCGCCGCGCCACCATCACGGCGAAGAACGGCAGCGCGAACACCGCGGGCAGCTTCACCGCGACGCCGAGGGTGATGATCGCGACCCCGAGCCCGATGTAGAGCAGTTCGCCGCGGGCCAGCGGGGGTGGTGTGTCGCCCTTCACCCGGATCGGCAGCCGCCGGATGCCGATCTCCAGCCCGGCCAGCATCAGGCCGACGGCGAGCGCGTCGTTGTGGGCGCCGGCGACGAAGTGGAAGATCAGCAGCGGGTTCAGCGCGCCGAGCCACAGCGCGGTCGCGGGCTGGACGCCGAACCGGCGGGCCAGCCGCGGCAGGGCCCAGACGATGAGGACCACGCCGGCCAGCGCGAGCACCCGCTGCAGCAGCACGCCGACCGCGATGCTGTTGCCCGCCAGGGGCGCCAGCCAGCCGCCGAGGCGCAGCACGAGCGGCCCGTACGGCGCCGGCGTCTCGCGCCACATGTTCGACACGCCCGCGGTGAACGGGTCGGCGACGCCGAGGGCCTGCGCCGGGCCGAGGACGTACGGGTCCATCCCGCGGTGCACGATCTCGCTCTGCGCCAGGTAGCTGTAGACGTCGCGGGAGAACAGCGGCGGGATGACCAGCAGCGGCAGCACCCACAGCGCGATCGTGCGCGCGAGCTGGCCCTGCGACGCCAGCCGCTCGCGGCTGGGCTGGGCGAACCGGCCGAGCATCAGCCAGCTCAGCACCAGGATGCCCATCCCGGAGATGGCGATGGCCAGCGACACCGTCGGGATCCGGGTGAACAGCCGCAGCACCGGGATCTCCTGCACCGGGTTGATCACCGGGGCGGCGCCGGCGCCGAGGGAGCCGAGCGCGAGGAACAGCGAGCCGACCGTGCCGAAGCGGCGGACGACGTTCAGCCCGCGCTGTTCGGCGGCCTCCAGGGGGAGCGGTTCGCGGGGGTGGACGGGCGAGAGCGTCACCGGGTGGGCACTCCCGGTTTCGAGCCGTGCCACTTGCTGTTCCTGTTCGCCCACTGCCACGCGTGCAGGGTATCGGTCGCCTCGCGAGTGAGTCGGGTCACTGCCGGACACCCCGCCTTTGCCGATCACCCGGAAATAAGACACACTTGTGTTGTGAAAAAGACGGAGGCGGGTGATCAGGCGGGCGGCGACATGCCCCGCGCCGGGCAGCCGCACGTCCCGTCGCAGGTCAGCGCCGAGGGCAAGACCCGTCACGAGGTGGCCCGGCTGCTGCTGGAACAGGGTCCCATGACCGCCGTCGTGGTCGCCGAGCAGCTGGGAATCAGCCCCACCGCCGTCCGCCGGCACCTGGACGCGCTGCTCGCGGACGGCGAAGCCGAGACGAGGGACGCGCCGCGCCGCGGGCCCCGCGGCCGGGGCCGTCCGGCGAAGCTCTTCCTGCTCACCGAGCCCGGCCGCGCCCGCTTCGGGCACGCCTACGACGACCTGGCCGTCTCCGCGATCCGCTTCCTGGCCGAGCACGCCGGGGAGGACGCCGTGCGCGCCTTCGCCGAGCAGCGCATCGAGAAGCTCGTCGGCCCGCACCGCGCCGCGATCACCGAACCGGGTGAGCCGGCGACGCGCGCGGAGGCCCTCGCGGCCGCGCTGAGCAGGGAAGGCTACGCTGCGTCGACCCGCCAGGTCGGCGCCCCGGCTCCTGGTCAGAACGTGGGCGCGCAGCTCTGCCAGCACCACTGTCCGGTCGCCCACGTCGCCGCGGAGTTCCCGCAGCTGTGCGAGGCCGAGACGGAGGCGTTCGCGCAGCTGCTGGGCACCCACGTCCAGCGGCTGGCGACCATCGCACGCGGGGACTCCGCGTGCACCACCCACGTACCCGTCACGGCGGGTCAGCCGGCCCATCCCGAGCCGGCCAGAACGGTGTCCCCCGAGGGGCACACAGCACGGATCCCGAATGGAGGGAAACCCGCATGACTGCCGCTGCCGAGCAGCGCACTCCCACCACCGCGCCACTGAGCCAGGAAGAGACCATCGAGTCCCTTGGCAAGTACGCGTTCGGCTGGGCGGACTCCGACGAGGCGGGCGCCAGCGCCCGTCGCGGATTGAACGAGGACGTCGTCACCGACATCTCCTCGAAGAAGTCCGAGCCGGAGTGGATGCGCGAAGCGCGACTGAAGGCGCTCAAGCTCTTCGAGAAGAAGCCCATGCCCAACTGGGGGGCCGACCTCTCCGGGATCGACTTCGACAACATCAAGTACTTCGTGCGGTCCACGGAGAAGCAGGCCACCTCCTGGGAAGACCTGCCCGAGGACATCAAGAACACGTACGACAAGCTGGGCATCCCCGAGGCGGAGAAGCAGCGCCTCGTCGCCGGTGTCGCCGCGCAGTACGAGTCCGAGGTCGTCTACCACCAGATCCGCGAGGACCTGGAGGAGCAGGGCGTCCTGTTCCTGGACACCGATTCCGCGCTCAAGGAGCACCCGGAGCTGTTCCAGGAGTACTTCGGCTCGGTCATCCCGGCCGGTGACAACAAGTTCTCCGCGCTGAACACGGCGGTGTGGTCCGGCGGCTCGTTCATCTACGTGCCGAAGGGCGTGCACGTCGAGATCCCGCTGCAGGCCTACTTCCGGATCAACACCGAGAACATGGGCCAGTTCGAGCGCACCCTGATCATCGTCGACGAAGGTGCGTACGTGCACTACGTCGAGGGCTGCACGGCGCCGATCTACCAGTCCGACTCGCTGCACTCGGCGGTCGTGGAGATCATCGTCAAGAAGGGCGCCCGCTGCCGCTACACGACCATCCAGAACTGGTCGAACAACGTCTACAACCTGGTCACCAAGCGCGCCAAGTGCGAAGAGGGCGCGACCATGGAATGGATCGACGGCAACATCGGTTCCAAGGTGACGATGAAGTACCCGTCGGTGTTCCTCATGGGCGAGCACGCCAAGGGCGAGGTCCTGTCGGTCGCGTTCGCGGGCGAGGGCCAGCACCAGGACGCGGGCGCCAAGATGGAGCACCTCGCGCCGCACACCTCCTCGACCATCGTGTCGAAGTCGGTGGCGCGCGGCGGCGGCCGCACCTCCTACCGCGGCCTGGTCCGCGTGGCGAAGCGGGCGCACCACTCGCGCTCCAGCGTCGTCTGCGACGCGCTGCTGGTGGACACCATCTCGCGCTCGGACACGTACCCGTACGTGGACATCCGCAACGATGAGGTGTCGATGGGCCACGAGGCCACGGTGTCCAAGGTCAGCGAGGACCAGCTGTTCTACCTGATGTCGCGCGGTCTCGACGAGGCCGAGGCGATGGCGATGATCGTGCGCGGCTTCGTGGAGCCGATCGCCCGTGAGCTGCCGATGGAGTACGCGCTCGAGCTGAACCGCCTGATCGAGCTCCAGATGGAAGGGTCCGTCGGCTAGTCATGTCGGTTACCGAGAACAACGTTTCCGAGGCTCTTCGCGAGGGGGCCGTCATCCCGGCGGCCTCCCGCGCGGAGCGCTTCACCTCCTACGACGTCGAGGCCTTCGAGGTCCCGGGCGGTCGTGAGGAGAACTGGCGCTTCACGCCGATGAAGCGCCTCCGCGGCCTGCACGACGGCAGCGCCACCGCCACCGGCGAGATCACGCTCGAAGCCGAGGCCGCGCCCGAGCTGAAGATCGAGACCGTCGGCCGCGACGACGAGCGGCTCGGTGCCGCCGGCGTCCCGAGCGACCGGATCGCCGCGCAGGCGTACTCGTCCTTCACCAAGGCCACCGTCGTGACGGTGCCGAAGGAGACGAAGGCGTCGAAGCCGTCCGTGCTGCGGATCCACGGCCCGGGCGAGGGCCAGGTCGCCTACGGGCACCTGCAGGTCCGCGCCGAGGCGTTCGCCGAAGCCGTCATCGTGCTCGACCACGTCGGCTCCGGCACCTACGCCGACAACGTCGAGTTCGTCATCGGCGACGGCGCCAAGGTCACCGTGGTCAGCGTCCAGGACTGGGCCGACGACGCCGTGCACGTCTCCGAGCAGCACCTGAAGCTGGGCCGCGACGCCGCGCTGCGGCACACCGTGATCACCCTGGGCGGTGACCTGGTCCGCGTCTCGCCGACGGCGACCTTCGCCGACAAGGGCGGCGACGTCGAGATGCTCGGCGTCTACTTCGCGGACCAGGGCCAGCACCAGGAGCACCGCCTCTTCGTCGACCACGCGATGCCGAACTGCAAGTCGCGCGTGATGTACAAGGGCGCCCTGCAGGGCGACGACGCGCACACGGTGTGGATCGGCGACGTCCTGATCCGCGCGGCCGCCGAGGCCACCGACACCTACGAGCTCAACCGCAACCTGGTGCTCACCCCCGGGGCGCGCGCGGACTCGGTGCCGAACCTCGAGATCGAGACCGGCGAGATCGAAGGCGCCGGCCACGCGAGCGCGACGGGAAGGTTCGACGACGAGCAGTTGTTCTACCTGCAGTCGCGCGGGATCGCCGAAGAAGCCGCGCGGCGCCTGGTCGTGCGCGGGTTCTTCCACGAGATCCTGGTCAAGATCGACGTCCCCGAGGTGCGCGAGCGCCTCGAAGCGGCGATCGAGGCCGAGCTCGAAGCCGTTGGCGCCTGACCGCTCTCTGACTTAGGAAACGAAGAAATGGCTACCCTGGAAATCAAGGACCTGCACGCCTCGGTCACCACCGACGAAGGCGCCAAGGAGATCCTCAAGGGCGTCAACCTGACCATCAAGTCGGGCGAGACGCACGCGATCATGGGCCCGAACGGCTCGGGCAAGTCCACGCTGTCCTACGCGATCGCCGGGCACCCGAAGTACGAAGTCACCTCGGGTGAGGTGCTCCTGGACGGCGAGAACGTCCTCGAGATGAGCGTCGACGAGCGTGCCCGCGCGGGCCTGTTCCTCGCGATGCAGTACCCGGTCGAGGTGCCGGGCGTGTCCATGTCCAACTTCCTCCGCACCGCGGCCACCGCGGTCCGTGGCGAGGCCCCCAAGCTGCGCCACTGGGTCAAGGAGGTCAAGGAGGAGATGGGCAAGCTCGAGATCTCGCAGGAGTTCGCCGAGCGCTCGGTCAACGAGGGCTTCTCCGGCGGCGAGAAGAAGCGCCACGAGATCCTGCAGCTGGCGCTGCTCAAGCCGAAGTTCGCCATCCTCGACGAGACCGACTCCGGTCTCGACGTCGACGCCCTGCGCGTCGTCTCCGAGGGCGTGAACGCGCACAAGGCTTCGAGCGAGGTCGGCGTCATGCTGATCACGCACTACACCCGGATCCTGCGGTACATCACGCCGGACTTCGTGCACGTCTTCGCCGACGGCAAGATCGTCGAGTCGGGCGGCAAGGAGCTCGCGGACGAGCTGGAGGAGAACGGGTACGTCAAGTACACCGGCAAGACCGAGCCCGCCGCGGTCTGACCCCGTTCCGTTACACCGAGAAGAGAGGAGTCGGCCCGATGACCACCACCTCGGCCGGTTCTTTGCCACTCGACGTGGCTGGCCTGCGGGCCGACTTCCCCATCCTGTCGCGCACCGTCCGCGACGGGAAACCCTTGGTGTACCTGGACTCCGGGGCGACGTCGCAACGCCCGGCGGCCGTGCTCGACGCCGAACGGCACTACGTCGAGACGTCGAACGCGGCCGTCCACCGCGGTGCGCACCAGCTGTCCGAAGAAGCGACCGACGCCTACGAGTCCGCCCGGGCGAAGATCGCCGAGTTCGTCGGCGCCGACCCCGAGGAACTGGTGTTCACCAAGAACGCCACCGAGGGCATCAACCTGGTCGCCTACTCGTTCGGCAACGCCGCCACCGCGGGCCCGGAAGCCGCGCGGTTCGTCGTCGGCCCGGGTGACGAGATCGTCGTCACCGAGATGGAGCACCACGCGAACCTCGTGCCGTGGCAGCAGCTGTGCCAGCGCACCGGGGCGACGCTGAAGTGGTTCAAGGTGACGCCGGAGGGCCGGCTCGACCTGTCCGATGTGGACGAACTGATCACGCCGCGCACCAAGGTCGTCGCGTTCGCGCACCAGTCGAACGTGCTCGGCACGGTCAACCCGGTCGAGCTGCTGGTCGAGAAGGCCAAGGCGGTCGGCGCGTTCACCGTGCTGGACGCCTGCCAGTCGGTGCCGCACTTCCCGGTGAGCTTCCACGAGCTCGGCGTCGACTTCGCCGCGTTCTCCGGGCACAAGATGCTCGGCCCGTCCGGCATCGGCGTCCTCTACGGGCGCACCGAGCTGCTGTCGGCCATGCCGCCGTTCCTCACCGGCGGGTCGATGATCGAGATGGTCCGGATGGAGGGCTCGACCTTCGCGCCGCCGCCGCAGCGGTTCGAGGCCGGTGTCCCGATGACGTCGCAGGCCATCGGCCTCGGCGCGGCCGTGGACTACCTCTCGGCCGTCGGCATGGACCGCATCGCCGCGCACGAGAAGGAACTGGCCGCGGCGGCGCTGGAAGGCATCGGCGCGATCCCGGGTGTCCGGATCATCGGGCCGACCGACCTGGCGGACCGCGGCGCGACCGTGTCGTTCGTGATCGACGGCGTGCACCCGCACGACGCCGGCCAGGTGCTCGACAGCCTCGGCATCGCCGTCCGCGTCGGCCACCACTGCGCGTGGCCGCTGCACCGGGCCTGCCAGGCGCAGGCGACCGTGCGGGCGTCGTTCTACCTCTACAACGATCTGTCCGAAGTGGACGCTCTGGTGGCCGGGATCCGCGAGGCGCAGAAGTTCTTCGGGGTGGGGCAGTGAACCTGGAGAGCATGTACCAGGAGATCATCCTGGACCACTACAAGAACCCGCACGGGCGCGGCCTGCGTGACCCGTTCGACGCCGAGTCGTTCCAGGTCAACCCGACCTGCGGCGACGAGGTGACGCTGCGGGTCAAGGTCGAGGACGGGAAGGTCGCCGACGTCTCCTACGACGGCCAGGGCTGCTCGATCAGCCAGGCCTCGACGTCGGTCCTGACCGACCTCGTCGTCGGCCACGCGATCGAGGAGGCGTTCACCACCATGGACGCCTTCGTGGAACTGATGCAGGGCAAGGGAAAGGTCGAGCCGGACGAGGACGTGCTGGAGGACGGGGTCGCCTTCGCGGGCGTCGCCAAGTACCCCGCCCGCGTGAAGTGCGCCCTCCTCGGCTGGATGGCTTTCAAGGACGCCGTCGCCCGGACGAGCAGTGGAGCTGAAAAGGCATGACTGAAGAAACCGCCACTCGTGAGGGGCGCACCGCCGCCGACCTCGACGCCGAGACCACCGCCAAGCAGGACCTCGACCTCGCCAAGATCGAGGACGTCGAAGAGGCCATGCGCGACGTGGTCGACCCGGAGCTCGGCATCAACGTCGTCGACCTCGGCCTCGTCTACGACATCCGCGTCGAGGCCGACAACACCGCGACCCTCGACATGACGCTGACCTCGGCGGCCTGCCCGCTGACCGACGTCATCGAGGACCAGACGAACGCCGCGCTCACCAGCGGCGGGCTGGTCAAGGACTTCCGGATCAACTGGGTCTGGATGCCGCCGTGGGGCCCGGAGAAGATCACCGAAGACGGCCGCGAGCAGCTGCGCGCCCTCGGCTTCACCGTCTGAGTCAGTGCACGTCGAGCGGGTCACCCTCCGGGGTGGCCCGTTTCGCGTATAACGGGCTATACCAGGCGAGTGCGTAGACCACGAGGGCCACGGCGAACCCGCTGCCGGCGCCGGTGACGAGCAGGTAGGTGGCGTTGCCGGCCACGCCCGCCCGGGTCATCGGGTCGTGGTGGGCCACGAAGGGCGCGACGCTGGTCAGGGCCCCGGCCAGCGCGCCGGCGGCGAGGAACGCGGCCACGGTCTTCCGGCGGCGGATACCCGGCGGCGCCGGGGTGACGGGCGCGGTGCGGTACCAGCGCCGCAGCCACCAGCCGAGCACGGCGGCCCCGGCGAGGGTGCTGATCAGCTGGATCAGCCGTCCGACGTCGACGCCGGTGACGAGCGGGATCCGCAGGAAGGCGAATCCGTCGTTCTCGTGGGTGAAGGCGTCCCAGCCGACGTGCGTGGCGGCGCCGAGCACGAGCGAGAGCGCGATCCAGCCCGGCCGGTTCCAGCGGAAATCGCGGGGAAGCCGTTCGGCCAGGCGTTGCGGGGCCAGTGCGGTGAGCGGCCGCTTCAGCAGCAGCTGGAAGACGGCGAGCAGGGCCAGCGCGAGCAGCGGGTCGAGCCAGAGAGCCGACGTGAGTTCGTGGGTCTTCGTCAGGCCGACGCCGGGCAGCCGCGGGACGAACCAGAAGAGGTCCGGCGCGACCGACCCGGCGACGAGCGCCGACGGCACCAGGGGACGCCTGGCCAGCGGCAGCACGGCGGCGGGATGACTCAGCGTGAACGGCACGGGGTTAGTATCCCGGGGTGGTCCTGCGGTCGATCCTCCTGTTCCTGGCCGCGGCGGTGTGCGAAATCGGCGGCGCCTGGCTGATCTGGCAAGGCATCCGCGAAAGCCGCGGCCTGCTGTGGATCGGCGGCGGAGTGGTGGCGCTGGGCGTGTACGGGTTCGTCGCGACCCTCCAGCCGGACGCTCACTTCGGCCGCATCCTCGCCGCGTACGGCGGCGTGTTCGTGGCGGGCTCGCTGGCCTGGGGCATGATCGCGGACGGCTACCGGCCGGATCGGTACGACGTCATCGGCGCGCTGCTCTGCTTGGCGGGGGTCGCGGTGATCATGTACGCGCCGCGGACGGGGTAACGCCACCGGTCGGTGAACGATGGATTCTGGTGGCCGAAATGTCGTTCCCGCCCGCGCCGCCGGAATCGTCCCCGCGTCGCCGTGGCCGGGGCCTGGTCCTGGTGGTGGTTGCCGTGATGCTGCTGGGGGCGGGAGCCGGTGTCTATGGTGCCGGTCGCGCGCTGCTGGGCTACGAGGCGTACTCGATGCCGAGCGAGCACATGAGTCCCACGCTGAAGCCGGGCGATCGGCTGGTCGTCCGGCGGGCGGCCGGTGCCGAGGTGCATCGCGGGGACCTGGTGGTCGTCGCCGGAACCGCGTTCGCCTGCCCGCGGTGACCGCGTTCACCGACGTGGGCCTGCCCGGGGCGCCGTTCACCGACTCGACCCTTCCCACCTTGCGTTGGTGGATCCTCGGCGGTTTCGTCCTGTTCGTCGCCGGGTTCACCGGGCTGATCGTGACGCTCGTCCGGACCGCCGGAAGACGACGAACAGCAGCCGCAAACCCACCAGTGCACTGATCACCAGCAGGTTGTAGCCGAACACCTGGTGCAGGGTCAGGTCCTCGGCGATGCGCGGCCCGCCCGAGCCGGTCAGCAGGAACACCGCCATCAGCCCGGTTGCCGCCCCGACGAAGGCCAACAGGGCTTCGTGGACCAGGCCCGTGACGACGTCGCGGTCGCGCTCGTCGGAGAACAGGCGGACGTTCACCGACAGCCTGCCCTCCTCCAGCGCCGCGCCGATCCGGTCGATGCGGCGGGGGATGCGGCGCAGCACCGGCAGCAGGGCCAGCAGCTCGCCGGTCGCCGTGCGGCCCAGCGAGCCCGGCCGCAGCCCGGCGCCGACCTGCTCGACGGCGAACGCGCGGGACTCGGCGACGACGTCGAAGCCGGGATCCAGTGCGGCCAGCGTGCCCTCCACGGTGGCCAGTGCGCGGAACACCGCGGCCACCGGTGGCGGCACGCTGAGCCGGAAGTCCGCGACCACCCGGAACAGGCCGGTGAACAGGTCGAGGTCCGGCGTGCGGCCGGGGCCGAAGTGCCGGGCGACCAGGGCACCGAGGGCGCGTTCGAGGCGCTGTTCGTCGATCTCGGTGGTGCGGTCGACGATCTCGAGGAGCCCGTCGCGCAGGCCGGCCGGGTCGCCGCGGTCCAGGGCGAGCAGCAGGTTCTGCAGGCCGGCGCGCAGCCCGGCGTCGAGGCGGCCGACCGAGCCGAAGTCGAGCAGGCCCAGGCGGCCGTCGCCGAGCAGCATGAGGTTGCCCGGGTGGGGGTCGGCGTGGAAGACGCCGCCGAGCATCACCTGGTCGAGCAGGCAGCGCAGGAGCGACCGGGCCAGCCGCCGGCGTTCGGCCGCGGGCAGGTCCTTCGCCGCGGTGAGCGGCTTGCCGTCGAGGCGGGACATCACCAGCACGCGGTCGGTCGAAAGTCCTTTGTGGACCTTCGGGAGCACGACGTCCGGGGAACCCGTGGCGGCCACCGCGGTGATGTTGCGCGCTTCGATGGTGAAGTCGAGTTCCTCGGCCAGCGCGGCGGCGAACCCCTCGGCGAGTCCGGCGACGCCGAGCGAGCGCGCCCAGCCCGCGCGGTCCTCCAGCGCCGCGGCGACGCGCCGGACGATGGCGATGTCGCGTTCGGCCTGCTCCCGCACGCCCGGCCGCTGGACCTTGACCACGACGTCCTCGCCGCTGCGCAGCTTCGCGCGGTAGACCTGCGCGACCGACGCGGCCGCGAGGGGTTCGGGGTCGAACTCGGCGAAGACGTCGTCGGGGGAGCCGCCGAGTTCGTCGGCGAGCAGAGCCCGGACGGCGTCGGCGCGGGCGGGCGCGACCCGGTCCTGGAGGTGGCCGAGCTCGTCGGCGAACACCGGGGGCAGCAGGTCCGCGCGGGTGGAGAGCAGCTGGCCGAGCTTCACGAACGTCACGCCACCCTCTTCCAGCGCGCGGCGCAGGGAGCGCGCGAGCTTGGCGTGGCGCGTCTCGCCCGGTTCGCGACGGCCGGTCAGGTAGCGGCCGAGGCCGTGCTTGACGGCGATCCGGCTGATCTGCGCGTACCGGCGGGTGCGGGCGAGCCGGCCCCGCAGCCGGCCGAGCCCGATCCCGTGCGGGAGCGCCATCTCGGCGACGAACAGGAAGATCAGCGTCGCGAGGAAAGCGCTGCCCGCCAACGGGATCAGCAGGCCGATCGCCGCTCCGCCGTGGTGCAGCAGGGAACCGGGGAACGCCCGCCCGATGCCGCCGGCGACGAGCCAGCCGAAGGCGGCGGCGCACAGGGCGCGCACGGCGCCGATCCGGACGCCGAGCACGCGCCGGGCGGCGGCCACGAGCGGCCACAGCAGGAGCACGTACAGGGGGAGGGTCAGCAGGCCCAGCAGGATGTCCATCGGTTCCCTTTCGCCGTCGCCGAGCAGACCACGGCGGCCGGGCCCGGGTGATCACGCGGCGGCGGGAGCGGTCTCCCTCCCGCGGGGGAACGACTTTCGGCCGTGGCCGCCCCGGTGGTGGCCTTCTAACCTGATCGCGCGAACCACGGTGAAGTGCTCTCTTAACCAGACAAAGGAGACACGATGAACGGACGCGTGCTCGGCCGGGTCGTGGCGCTGGCCGCGGCGGTCGCGGCCCCGCTGGCCCTGGGCTCGGTCACCGCCCCGGCCGCTTCGGCGGCCGCGGTGACGACGCTGTACTACAGCTCCGCGGGCGCCCCGGACTACTTGAGCCAGATCGACCAGGGCGCGGCCAACTGGAACGCGGCGGTCACGGACGTCAAGCTGGTCAAGCGCGCCACGGGGGCGACGATCGTGTTCCACGAGGTGCACAGCGGCGGCTCGTACACGAACACGAACGGCCACGGGCGCGGCCAGATCTACCTGGACACGAGCCAGGTGGCGGAGGGCTACGACCCGACCCGCATCGCCGCGCACGAACTCGGCCACAACCTCGGGCTGCCGGACCACTACACCGGCCCGTGCACCGAACTGATGTCCGGCCACGGCCCGGGAACGGCGTGCAAGAACGCGAAGCCGTCCGCAGCCGAGGCGGCGAAGGTGCAGTCGTTGTGGGTGAACGGGTTGGTGCCCCAGGCGGAGACCCGCGCGGTCGCTTGGTGAACCGGTTCGAGGTGGCCTTCGGTGCGCCGGGGGCCACCTCGGCTTTTCTTCCGGCGCGCCCCAGGGTCACGCCGGCGATGACCACCGCGCCGTGGTCACCCCGGCCGGGGACTGACGCGGGTCCACCGCGAGAGGGAGGCGCGCCCGGCGCCCGCCTGCGAGGATCGGCCGGTGCGCATCCTGACGAGCAAGGCGACCTACCGCCGCTGGGTCTACCTCGTCCTCGGCGGTGCCATCAGCGTGCCCTACCTCCTGTTCTCCGGCGTCGCCGTGCCCGCGCTGCTGCCGTTCGTCACCACGCTGCAGCGGGCCACCCTCGTCGGCGGCCTGCTCACCCTGGCCGTGCTGGCCGGGACCGCCTTCCTGCCCGCCGTCCACGTCCTCGAGTCGACCGCGGTCCGGGAGCTGCTCGACGACCCGGTGCCGGACGCGCCCGCCAAACCGCACACCGGCCCGGGCCGGCGGCGTGCCGCGGTGATGTTCGTGCTGCACGTCGGCGCCGGGTTCGTCGTCAGCTCGTTCAGTCTCGCCGCCCCCGTCGGGGTCGGGCTGTCGATCAGCGCCGTCTTCACCGGGCAGCTGTTCCAGACCGGCGGCGGCGACGCGGTCAGCGTGCCGAGGGGGTGGGCGTCGGTGTGGCTGCCCCTGGCCTTCGTTCTCGGCCTGGTGCTGCTGATCTACGCCGTGAGCGTGACCGGCGGGCTGCTGCGCCGGGCCGCGATCGCGCTGCTCGGGACGACCGCCGCCGACCGGATCGCGCGGCTGGAACGGCGGACCGAGCAGCTCGCCGAGCGCAACCGGCTGGCCAGGGAGCTGCACGACTCGGTCGGGCACGCGCTGAGCGTCGTCACCGTCCAGGCCGGCGCCGCCCGGCGGACGCTGCGCACCGACCCGGACTTCACCGAGCGGGCGCTCGGCGCCATCGAGGAGTCGGCCCGCACGGCGCTCGACGACCTCGACCACGTCCTCGGCCTGCTGCGCGAGGAGGCGGCCGGCCGGGCCCCGCAGCCGACGCTCACCGCGCTGCCGGCCCTCCTCGAAACGACCCGGCTGGCGGGCACCGACGTGACGGCCGACCTCGACGGCGACCTGGCCGCGGTACCGCCGGTGGTGTCCCGCGAGGTCTACCGGATCCTGCAGGAATGCCTGACCAACGCGGTGCGCCACGCCGGTAGGGTCCCGGTGACGGTGGTCGTCGGCGTCGCGGCGCACGAGCTCCGCGCGCGGGTCGCCAACCCGCTGGGCAGCGGCACGCGCCGGGCCGGTGGCGGGCGGGGACTGCGGGGGATGGCCGAGCGGGTGGCGGTGCTCGGCGGCGAGCTGTCGGCCGGGCCGGGGGACGGGGTGTGGGAGGTCGTGGTGCGGGTGCCGTGGGGAAGCGGGCGATGAACGTCGGTGTGCTGCTGGTGGACGACGAACCGCTGATCCGGGCCGGGCTGAAGGCGATCGTCGACAGCGAAGACGGCTTGACCGTGCTCGGCGAGGCCGCCGACGGAGCCGAGGTGCCCGGGCTGGTCGCCCGGCTGCGCCCCGACGTCGTGCTGATGGACGTGCGGATGCCCGCCGTGGACGGGATCCGGGCCACCACCCACCTGATGTCCACTGTGGACGAGCCGCCGAAGGTGATCGTGGTGACCACCTTCGAGAACGACGACTACGTCTACGACGCGCTCCTCGCCGGTGCCAGCGGGTTCCTGCTCAAGCGGGCCCGGCCGGAGGAGATCGTCGCGGCGATCCGGACCGTCGTGGCCGGGGAGTCCTTACTGTTCCCCGCGGCGATCCGCCGGCTGGCCGCCCAGCACGCCCCCGCCCCGGCCGGTGACGGCCTGGCCTCGGCCGGCCTGACCGAGCGCGAGCGCGAAGTGCTGCGGCTGATGGCCGGCGGACTGTCCAATGTGGAGGTCGCGGGCGAGCTGTACGTCGGTGTCCAGACGGTGAAGACCCACGTGGGCAACGTGCTGGCGAAGCTCGGCGCGCGGGACCGGACCCAGGCGGTGATCCGGGCGTACGACTCGGGCTTCGTGGCACCGTCCCGCTGATTCGGGCACCATGGTCCGCATGACTGCCGCCTACGACGAGTTCGCCGCGGCCTACACGGCCGAGAACGAAGCCAGCCTGATGAACGCCTACTACGAGCGGCCCGCGACCCTCGCGCTCGCCGGTGCCGTGGCGGGCCGCCGGATCCTCGACGCCGGCTGCGGCTCGGGCCCGCTGTTCGCCGAGCTGCGGGCGAAGGGCGCGGTCGTCAGCGGGTTCGACCAGAGCGCCGGGATGATCGAGCACGCCCGGCGGCTGCTGGGGGCGGACGCGGACCTGCGGGTCGCCGACCTGGCCGACCCGCTCCCGTTCCCCGACGCGGAGTTCGACGACGTCGTGGCGTCGCTGGTGCTGCACTACCTGCGGGACTGGGACCCGGTGCTCGCCGAATTCCGGCGCGTCCTGAAGCCCGGCGGCCGGCTCATCGCTTCGGTCAACCACCCGATGATGGTCAACCTGACCCACCGCCACGAGGGCCCGCGGCCGGACTACTTCGAGCCGTACACCTGGACCGACGAGTTCGAGCTGCACGGCGAAAAAGCGCGGATGACGTTCTGGAACAAGCCCCTGCACGCGATGACCGACGCCTTCACCGCGGCCGGTTTCCGGATCGCCGTCATCAGCGAACCGCATCCCACCCCGGCCGCCCGCGAGCTGTTCCCCGGCGACTTCGAAATCCTCGACACCTTCCCGAGCTTCCTGTTCTTCGTCCTGGAAGCGGAGTAGGCGTCAGTCGAGGCAGAACTCGTTGCCCTCGACGTCCTGCATGTTCTGGCAGGACTCGTTTTCCTCGTCGGCGAGCAGGAGCTGCCCGCGGACCGCGCCGAGCTTCTCCAGCCGCGCGCACTCGGCCTCGAGGGCGGCGAGCCGCTCCTCGCCGACGAGCCCGGTGCCGACCCGGACGTCGAGGTGCACGCGGTTCTTGACGACCTTGCCCTCGGGCACCTGCTGGAAGTACAGCCGCGGACCTGCCCCGGTCGGGTCGCTGCAGGCGACGCCGCTGCTGTGGAGCTCGTACCCCAGCACCTCGCACCAGAACCGGGCGACGCGCTCCGGATCCGCGCAGTCGAAGGTGACCTGAACCTGCCTGACCGACGTCATGCCGCCCACCCTAGGCGGCGCGGGCAAGGGGATTTTCAGCCGAGGTCGTCGAGCAGGGCCTGGATCGCCGCCGCCATCGCCGCCGGGTCGCCGTCGCCCGGGCGCAGCACCAGGTCCGGCGACGACGGCCGCTCGTAGGGGGCGTCGATGCCGGTGAACCCGGTGATCTCCCCGGCGCGCGCCTTCGCGTACATCCCCTTCGGGTCGCGGGCTTCGCAGACCTCCAGGGGCGTGTCGACGAAGACCTCCACGAACGGCAGCCCGTCGTGGATCGTCCGTGCCCGGGCGCGGTCGGCCTCGTACGGGCTGATCAGCGACGCGATCGCGACCACGCCCGCGTCCGCGAACAACCGGGCCACCTCGGCCACCCGCCGGACGTTCTCCGCGCGGTCCTCGGGGCTGAACCCGAGACCGGCGTTGAGCCCGTGGCGCAGGTTGTCGCCGTCGAGCAGGTACGCCGGGCGGCCCGCCGCGACCAGCCGGCGCTCCAGCTCGACCGCCACCGACGACTTGCCCGACGCCGAAAGCCCGGTCAGCCACACCGTCGCGCCACGCGTCGGGCGGTCTTCACGCCGCACCGCCGCAGTGTGCCAGACGACCGGGGACGCCACCGCGCCGGTGATCATGCCCGCCGCGACCGTGTCGCCGGTGTGCTCGTCGACCAGCAGGAAGCCCCCGGTGGCCCGGTTGCGGCGGTACGGGTCGAACAGCAGCGGCGACCGCGTGCGCAGCCGGATGCGGCCGATGTCGTTCAGGGACAGCGCTTCCGCCGTCTCGTCGCGGTGCAGGGTGGTGACGTCGAGGCGGTACTCCAGCCGCTCCACGGTGCCCCGCGTCTCGGTGGTCGTGTGGCGCACCGTGTACGTCGCGCCCGGCGTCAGCGCCGCGCGCTCGGAGAACCAGCAGACCAGGGCGTCCACCTCGCGGGCCGACTCCGCGCGGTTCCCGGGCCGGCAGAGCATGGCTCCGCGGCCGAGGTCGAGGTCGTCGGCCAGCTCCACTGCCACCGCCTGGCCGGTGAACGCCTCGTCCAGGGGCTGCCCGCCCGGGCCCCAGACCGCGCGCACCTTCGACGTGAACCCCGAGGGCAGCGCCACGACCTCGTCACCCGGCTTGAACACACCGCCGGCGATGGTGCCCGCGTAGCCGCGGAAGTCGGACCGCCGGATGACGTACTGCACCGGGAACCGCGCGTCGATCAGGTTGCGGTCGGAAGCGACGTGCACTTCCTCCAGCTGGTGCAGCAGCGAAGTGCCTTCGTACCAAGGCATGCTGGCGCTGCGGTGGACGACGTTGTCGCCGTGCAGCGCCGAAACCGGCACGAACGTCAGGTCGGCGACGTCGAGTTTCATCGCGAACCGGCGGAAGTCCTCGCGGATCTCGTCGAACCGTTCCCGCGACCAGTCGACGAGGTCCATCTTGTTCACGCACACCACGAGGTGCCCGATGCCGAGCAGCGACGCCAGGAACGCGTGCCGCCGCGACTGTTCGAGGACGCCCTTGCGCGCGTCGACCAGGATCAGCGCCAGGTCGGCGGTGGACGCGCCGGTCACCATGTTCCGCGTGTACTGCAGGTGCCCCGGGGTGTCCGCGATGATGAACTTCCGCTTGGGCGTGGCGAAGTAGCGGTGGGCGACGTCGATCGTGATGCCCTGCTCGCGCTCGGCCCGCAGCCCGTCGGTGAGCAGCGCGAGGTCGGGGTAGTCCTCGCCGCGGTCCCGGCTGGCGCGTTCGACGGCGGCGAGCTGGTCGGTGAAGATCGCCTTCGAGTCGAACAGCAGCCGCCCGATCAGCGTGGACTTGCCGTCGTCCACGCTCCCGGCGGTGGCGATCCGCAGCAGCTGCATCAGAAGTAGCCCTCTCGCTTGCGGTCTTCCATGCCGGCCTCGGAAATCCGGTCGTCGGCCCGGGTCGCCCCGCGTTCGGTGACGCGGGTGGCGGCCACCTCGGCGACCACTTCGGACGGTGTCGTCGCCGACGATTCGACGCAGCCGGTGCAGGTGGCGTCGCCGACGGTCCGGAAGCGCACGGTCGCCTCGTACGGCGTCTCACCGTCCACGAGGGACAGAAAGCGGGTGGCCGCCAGCAGCATGCCGTCGCGTTGCACGACCGGGCGTTTGTGCGCGTAATACAGCGGCGGCAGCGCGATCCGCTCGTCGCGGATGTACTGCCAGATGTCGAGTTCGGTCCAGTTCGACAGCGGGAAGACGCGGATGTGCTCGCCGCGGCGGTGCCGCCCGTTGTAGAGGTTCCACAGCTCCGGGCGCTGCGCCCGCGGGTTCCACTGGCCGTGCTCGTCGCGGAAGCTGAACACGCGCTCCTTGGC
This sequence comes from Amycolatopsis sp. NPDC003861, assembly GCF_053605405.1. Taxonomy (NCBI): domain Bacteria; kingdom Bacillati; phylum Actinomycetota; class Actinomycetes; order Pseudonocardiales; family Pseudonocardiaceae; genus Amycolatopsis; species Amycolatopsis sp. NPDC003861. Next base: position 13,779 of record NZ_JBSGJD010000018.1, on the reverse strand, counting down.
CCGGGCCTTCTCCTCGTCCCGGCGGGCGCCGCCGAACACGGCGTCGAAGCCGCCCTCGCGGATCGCCCGCAACAGGGTCACCGTCTGCAGCCGGTTGCGGCTCGCCCGCGGCCCGGTCTCCTCGACGACGCGGCCGGCGTCGATGTCGTCCTGCACGCTCGCGACCTCGAGCCGCAGGCCGAGCGCGGCGACGGTCTCGTCCCGGAACCGGATGACCTCGTCGAAGTTGTGGCCGGTGTCGACGTGCAGCACCGGGAACGGCAGCGGCGCGGGCCAGAACGCCTTCGCGGCCGCGTGCAGCATCACCACCGAGTCCTTGCCGCCGGAGAAGAGCAGGACCGGGCGCTCGAAGGTCGCCGCGACTTCACGGAAGACGTGCACGGCCTCCGCTTCGAGCGCGGCCAGGTGCGAGAGCTCGTACGAGGTCACGGACACCGGAAAAAAGTAGAACATGTTCTTGTCTTTGGTCAAGCGGTGCGGGACGCTGTGTGCATGGACCTGGGCGTGCTCGAAGAGATCAAGCGGCTGAAGTACCGGTACCTGCGCGGGGTGGACCTGAAGCTGTGGGACGAGGTGGCCGACACCTTCACCGTCGACGCCACGGCCGACTACGGGACCCGGGCGGTCGGGAGTGAGGGCAAGCAGTTCGAGGGCCGCGACGCCATCGTCGAGTTCCTCACCCAGAGCCTCGGCAACGGCATCATCACGGTGCACCACGCAGCTCAGCCCGAGATTGAGGTCGACGGCGACACCGCGACCGGGCGGTGGTCGTTCACCGACAAGGTCATCGTGCCCGACCACAAGGTGATCATCGAAGGCGCCGCGTTCTACGAGGACACCTACCGCCGCGACCACGACGGCGCCTGGCGGATGACGCACATCGGGTACGTCCGGACCTACGAATCGATGATGTCCTGGGAGGCCATCCCCGGCTACCGGCTGCTCGCGAACCGCTGGGCCGTGCCGGCATGATCGAGAACGAGTTCTCGTTGACCCGGTCGTTCGCCGACGCCATCGTCGAGGCCGAGAAGCTGATCGCCGAAGCCCCGCCGGCGCAGACCGAGCAGGGCCTGCTGGAGGGCTACGACTACCTCGCCGGCAGCATCCGCGCGTCGCTGCAGATGGCCTGGGCCTACCAGCGCGACTTCCCGTACTTCACCGCGTCCACCGGGCCGTACACGAAGATGGGCCTCGACAACCCGGACACGCTGTACTTCAACGCGAACATCCGCGCCGACCGCGAGTACCTGGTCACCGGCGTCCGGGGCAGCACCGCCGACCTGAGCTTCCAGGTCCTCAACGGCGACTACTCGCCGGTGGAGGTGCCCGACAGCCTCGCCGCCTTCGACGACCGGAAGCTCGAGATCGGCCCGGACGGCCGGTTCGAGCTGCGCTTCGGCCCGGCCCGAGAAAACCCGGGACCGAACTACTTCGTCCTCGGCGAAGGCTCGTCGATGCTCGTCGTCCGCGAGGTCTACAGCGACTGGGCGACCGAACGCCGCGGCGAGATCCGCATCCGGTGCGTCGACACCGCGGGCCAGGCGCCGCCGGTGCCGGATCGGTCGGCGCTGGCGAAGCGCTACGGCGTCACCGGCAAGATCCTGCTGAGCCGGCTCAAGACGTTCCTGGCCTTCCCGAAGTGGTTCTACTACGACCTGCCGGTGAACACGCTGACCGAGCCGCGCTCCACGCCGGGCGGGCTGACCACGCAGTTCTCCTCGGCCGGGCACTACGAGCTCGGCCCGGAAGAGGCGATGATCGTCACCGTGCCGCGCTGCGCGGACGCGCCGTACCAGGGCATCCAGCTCGGCAGCCTCTGGTACGTCTCGCTCGACTACATCAACCACCAGACGAGCCTCACCGCCGACCAGGCCCGCGTCGACCCGGACGGCAGGATCCGGTTCGTGCTCGCCGAACGCGACCCCGGCCTGGCGAACTGGCTGGAGCTGACCGGCCACGACCGCGGGTACGTGCAGATCCGCTGGCAGCGGGTGGCCCGCGACCTCGGCCCGGACGACGGCCCGGTCGTCGAGGTGGTCAAGACCGACGAACTGCCCGACCGCCTGCCGTACCACGCCGACGCGCGGGTGACGCCGGAGCAGTGGGCGGCGCGGATCGCGGCCCGGCAGGACGCCGTCGCCGCCCGGATGCTGGGGTGAACGTGGAGAACGTGTTGCAGGGCAAGGTGGTCGTCGTCTCGGGCATCGGGCCCGGGCTCGGCCGGTCGATCGCCGTGCGCAGCGCGCAGGCGGGCGCGGACGTCGTGCTCGCCGCGCGCACCGAGTCGCGGCTGAGCGAGGTCGCGAAGGAGGTGACCGACCTCGGCCGCCGGGCGGTCGCGGTCCGCACCGACATCGACGACGCGGACTCCGCCGCGAACCTGGTGAACGAGGCGGTCGAGGCGTTCGGCCGGGTGGACGCGGTGGTGCACAACGCCTTCGCCGTCCCGCCGTTGACCGATCTGGCCACTGTGGACTTCGACGCCGTCCGCGCCGGCTTCGAGACCGCGGCGATTTCCGTGCTCCGGCTGACCCGGCTGTTCCTGCCCGCGCTCAAGGAGAGCAAGGGTTCGCTGGTGATGATCAATTCGGCGGTGCTGCGGCATTCGCGGCGGACGTTCGGTGCCTACAAGATGGCGAAGTCGGCGCTGCTGTCGCTGTCCCAGAGCCTCGCCAGCGAGCTGGGGCCGGACGGCGTGCGCGTCAACACCGTGGCGCCCGGGTACATCTGGGGGCCGAACCTCCAGTGGTACTTCGCCTACCTGGCCAAGGAACGCGGTATCACACCGGAGGACGTCTACGCCGAGACGGCGTCCACAATAGACCTGCGCAAGCTGCCGGAGCCCGACGAGATCGCCGACGCGGTGGTGTTCCTCGCCTCCCCGATGGCGCGCGCGATCACCGGGCAGTGCCTCGACGTCAACGGCGGCGAGTACCACCACTGAGGAGGACCCATGCGCCCCGGCCGGGAAGACGTCGGCACCTTCGACGACCTGCACGCCTCGGCGTCGAAGCTCACCGGGCTCGACGACTTCGGCGCGGACGAGTACGCCGAGGGCCTGCGCGTGCTGCTGGAGTCGTACGAGGCCGACGAGGAACTGACACCCTACGGCAACAAGGTGCACCGGGCGATGCTGCGCGGCGCGCTGGTGGCGCGGCTGCTGAGCGAGGCGTCGTGGAAGCAGAACCCGGCGTACGCGGACGTCCGCATCGAGCGGCCGATCTTCGTCACCGGGCTGCCCCGCACGGGCACGACGGCGCTGCACCGGCTGCTCGCCGAGGACCCCGCGCACCAGGGGCTCGAAGTGTGGCTCGCCGAGGTCCCGCAGCCGCGGCCGCCGCGGGAGAGGTGGGCGGACAACCCGATCTTCCAGGGGATCCAGGCGGGGTACGAGCGCCACCACGTCGAGCACCCGGAGTTCATGGGTGTCCACCACATGTCCGCCGACCAGGTGGAGGAGTGCTGGCAACTGCTGCGCCAGTCGATGCGGTCGGTGTCGTTCGAGTGCCTGGCGCACCTGCCGCGGTATTCGCGCTGGCTGGCCAAACAGGACTGGACGGACGCCTACGCCCGGCACCGGCGCAACCTGCAGCTGATCGGGCTGCCGGACGCGGGCAAGCGCTGGGTGCTCAAGAACCCGAGCCACCTGTTCGCCCTGGACGCGCTGATGGCGAACTACCCGGACGCGCTGGTGATCCAGACGCACCGGGCACCGAGCACGATCATGGCGTCGATGTGCAGCCTCGCCGAGAAGGCCGCGGACGGCTGGTCGTCGAAGTTTCGCGGCGAGGTGATCGGCCGAGGCCAGCTGGAGCTGTGGGCCCGCGGAGCGGACGAGTTCGGCTGGGCCCGCGCGCGCCACAACCCGGCGCAGTTCTGCGACGTCCGGTACGAGGACTTCGTGGCGGACCCGATCGGCACGGTGTCCACTGTGTACGACCACTTCGGACTGGAGTTCACGCCGGAAGCCCGCACGGCCATGACGGCGGTGCACGAGGCGAGCCGGACGGGGGAGCGCAAGCCGGTGCACCGCTACAGCCTGGCGGACTTCGGCTTGACGCCCGGGGAGGTCGACGAGCGGTTCGCGAGCTACCTGTCCGCCCACGAGTTCAGCCGGTGATCAGCTCGACGACCTCGGCCGTGGTCGGTCCGGCGGCCATCTCCCCGGCCAGCTCCCGCGCCCGATCCCGGTAGCGCGGATCGTCCAGCACCGCGCGAACCGCCCGCCGCAGCATCCGGGGCGAGGCCGAAGCGCGGGCGTGGCCGATCCCGGCTCCGGACCAGGCGACCCGGGCCGCGACCTCGCGCTTGTCCTCGCTCGCCCCGACCACGACCAGCGGCACCCCGTAGCGCAGCGCGTGGTTGACGCCGCCGTACCCGCCGTTGGTGACCACCGCGGCGCAGCGGGGGAGCAGCTCGTCGTACGGCAGGAGGCCGGCCACCCGGACGTTGTCCGGCAGCGGGCCCGGCCGCAGCCGTCCGCCGCCGGTCGTCGCGACGACCAGGACGTCCTCGCCGGCCAGGGCGTCGATGGCCGGCTCGACGAGGCGGCCGAGGTCGTCGTTCGCGATCGTCCCCTGGGTCACGTGCACCACCGGGCGGCCGCCGTCGAGGTCGGCCCACCACGGCGGCAGCGGGTGCTCGCTCGCCGCGCTGACCGTCGTCGGCCCGATGAAGTGCAGCGGCACGCCCGGCCGCGGGTACTCGAAACCCGGGCAGGTCATCTGCAGGACGCCGTCGCTGCGCAGGGGCCAGTCCGTGAATAGCATGCCCGGGTCGCCGCCGAGGAGGTCTTTCACCAGCTCCTGCGCCGGGCGCGTCACCCACGGCGCCAGCGTCCTGAGGATCGCGCTGCGCAGCGGGTGCCCGGGCGGGCCGGTCGGGACGGGCGGCATGAACGGCAGGAACCCCAGCGTAAGCACGCGCGGCCGCCGGGCGCGCCGAACCAGGGCCAGCCCGGCCATCATCAGCGGATCGCAGAGCACGACGTCGGCGTCCTGCGCGTCGATCACGCTCAGCTGCGCGGGCATGGCGCGGACGAAGTGGGTCAGCTCGAACCGGGCGAGTTTCGGCCCGCTCAGCCCGGCGCGGCCGGGGATCGTGCCGTCCAGGTCCGTCTCGTCGAAGTCGGCCTCCGCGGGCAGGACGGCGACGGTGGCGCCCAGGTCTTCGAACGTCCGCCGGTAGCGCGCCCCGGTGACGACGGTGACCTCGTGCCCGGCCGCGACCAGCGCCTCGGCGATCGGCTTGGTCGGCCCGACGTGGCCGCGCGCGGGCTGCACGCCGACGAGTACGCGAGTCATGGCTCCCCCTTTGAGCGATACGCTGTACTATTCAATTGATGACGATACCCGAAGGCGCGCGACGCCGGTACGAATCGCCGGTGCGCGAGGAACGCGCGCGGCGAACCCGGGCCCACGTGGTGGCGACGGCGGGGAAGCTGTTCGCTGCACGCGGTTACGGGGGCACGAGCATGCGGCAGATCGCGGCGGAGGCGGGCGTGAGCCTGGAGACGGTGACGCAGACGGGCCGCAAGCCGCAGCTGCTGCTGGCCGCCTTCCGCGACGGCTTCGCGGGCGACCCGGACGCGATGAACCTGGACGCCCTCGCGGGCCCGCCCGGCCCGGCGGACCTGCCGTCGGTGGTGGCCCGGGTGGCGGCGGGACTGCGCGGCTCGTTGCCGATCTGGCGCGCGTTCACGACGGCGGCCGCGGCGGATACCGAGGTGGCGGCGGTCCGCGCGGAGCTGGCGGTGGCGCGCCGCGCGGAGATCGCCGAGCGGCTGCTGGCGGCGGGGCTGGCGGGAGGCGGGTCGATCGGCCGCCTGGCGGACGCGATCGGGCTGCTCATGTCCCACGAGGCGTACGACCACCTGACGGCGGTGTGCGGCTGGACGCACGAGGAGTACGTCACCTGGGCGGCGATGGCCGTCCCGGCGCAGCTCACCCTCGACTGGTCAGCCGGCGGCGGCCTGTAACCCCCGGGTGCCGATGCCGCGCAGCACTTCCACCCGCTCCGCGCCCGGGCGGCTCAGCACCCAGCTCGACCCCGGCACCGCCTTCGCACGCTTCTTCAACGGCGCCAGCAGCCGCGAAACCTCCTGGTACGACCCGATCGCCCCGCTCGCGCACACCAGGGTCGCCAGCGAGACCGTCACCGGCAGGCCCTCCGCCGACCACGCCCGGTCCAGCAGTGCCCCCGCCACCGTCGCGATCTCGTCGACGTCGCAGACCACCAGGAAGTCGTCGCCGCCCACGTGGCTCACGCGCATGCGCCGCAGGCCGCCGGCCAGTTCCGTCAGCGCGGCGCCCAGCTCGCGGATCAGGTTGTCGCCCGCCGCGAAGCCGGCCGTGTCGTTGATCGCCTTGAAGCCGTCGATGTCCAGCCAGGCCGCCACGAACGGCTCGCCGATCGTGATGCGGCGGGCGACGTCGCGGGCGATCGTGTCGCTGCCCGGCAGGCGGGTCAGCGGGTTCAGCGCCGCCGCCGCTTCGACCTTCGCCTCGGCCACGCCGCGGACCACCTCGGTCACCAGCACCACGCCGAGGCAGCGGCCGAGCTCGTCGACCACGACCACGTCGTCGCCGGTGCGGCCCCAGTCGGCGTCGGTGACCAGCTCGAGGAACTCCATCGCGCCCGCGCGGGCCTCGATCGTGTGCGGCGTGTCCGCGAGCCGGGCCGCCGGGCGCTTCGCGTGCAGCGCGTGGCCGTACGGCCCGGTGACCGCCACCAGGAACCGCGTCCGGTCGACCGACCAGCGCGGCCGGTTCAGCTCGTCCACGCCGATCACCCCGGACGGCGCGTCGGCCGCCGCGAGCACCGCGCGGACTTCGTCGCAGGTCGCCGTTTCCGGCAGCGTCGTCGCCGGGCGGAGGAAGTCGCCGACGCACGGCGCCGGCGCCCCGGTCGTGGGACGGCCGCGCGTGAGCAGGGCCGGCGCGGGACCGGCCGCGGTCGGCGGCGCGAGCAGGTGCCCCTGCGCGATCCGGACGCCCAGGGCGCGGACGGCGTCGAGCTGCTCGCCGGTCTCCACGCCCGTCGCGACCAGCCGGGTGCCGGTGCGGTTCGTGTAGTGCAGCAGCGCCTCGGCCACGGCGACCGACGCCTGGTCGTCCGGGAGCCCGCGCAGCACGGTCCGGTCGAGCTTCACCAGGTCGATCGGCGCCTCGACCAGCAGGCCGAGCGGCAGGTCGCCGCGGCCGAGGCCGTCGAGCGCGATCCGGAAGCCGAGCTCGGTGAGCTCCCGCATCCCGGCGAGGGCGCGGCCGGCGGGCAGCGGCGCGAACGGCGGGCCGATCTCCAGGACGACGTCGCGGGTGCGGCGGCCCGCGTCGCCGAGCTCTTCGAGGAGGTCGTCGTACATCGACGGCGGCGCGGCCAGCGTGCGCGCCGAAAGGTTGAGGTGCAGGGGGAGCGACGTCGGGTTCTCCGCGTCCTGCCGGACGGCGGCGACCGCGAGCCCGATGTCGGCTTCGGCGAGGCGGCCGTCGCGGCGCGCCTGCGCGAGCAGTTCCGGGACGGTTCCGCGGCCGGGCCTGGCCAGCGCTTCGTGCGCCACGACGCCTCCCGTGTGGAGGCTGTACAGCGGCTGGAAGGCGAAGCGGACCGCGCGTGGCGACTTCACGGCCCCGATCGTCGCGGGTCACGCGGCGAAGCGGAACCGATGTCGGCTGATGTTCACCGTGGGTTACCCACATCGGCGTAACTGCTTCAGTGTTGACTTATATAAGTAGCTGCTTGTAGCTTGGCGGGGTGCACGCGTTCGACGTCCTCGGCGACCCGGTCCGCCGCCGGATCCTCGAGTTGCTGGCCGACGGCGAGCGGGCCGCCGGCGCGGTGACCGAGGTGATCCGGGCCGAGTTCGGCATCTCGCAGCCGGCCGTGTCGCAGCACCTGAAGGTGTTGCGCGAGAACGGGTTCGCCGTCGTCCGCCAGGACGGCACGAGGCGGCTGTACGCGGTCGGCCACGCGCCGCTGCGGGACATCGACGGCTGGCTCGACCGGTTCCGCCGGTACTGGACGCCGCCGCTGGACGCGCTGGCCACCGAAATCGCCCGCGGCAAGCGTGCCCGGCGCCTCACCGAAGGAGAAGGTTCGTGATCGACGTCAACCACCAGATCAGCGCCGTCCGCCGGACGCTCGGCGACCGGGTGCTCGAGGGGAAGGAGGCCCGCGTCCTCACGATCAGCCAGGTCTACGACACCGACCTCGACGACCTGTGGGACGCCTGCACGAACCCCGAGCGCATCCCCCGCTGGTTCCTGCCGGTCAGCGGCGAGCTGAAGGTCGGCGGGAAGTACCAGCTGGAGGGCAACGCCGGCGGCACGGTCGAGCGCTGCGACCCGCCGAAGAGCTTCGCCGCGACGTGGGAGTTCGGCGGCAACGTCAGCTGGATCGAGGTGCGGCTGACGCCGGAGGGTTCGGGCACCCGGTTCGAGCTGGAGCACGTGGCGCACGTCGACGAGCGCTGGGACGAGTTCGGCCCGGGCGCGGTCGGCATCGGCTGGGACGGGGCGCTGGTCGGCCTGGTCCTGCACCTGCGCGCGCCGGGCACGGCCGTCGACCCCGAGGCGGCGATGGCCTGGATGATGTCGGCCGACGGCATCCGGTTCATGACGGCGTCGAACGAGGCCTGGTACGAGGCCGACGTCGCGGCAGGCGCGGACCCGGCCCAGGCCCGCGCGGCGGCCGACCGCACGCTGAAGGCGTACACCACGCCGCCCGAGTGATGCCCGGCGGAACTCGCGTGATCCAAGCCGGAACTCGCGTGATTGAAGCCGGAACTCGCGAGTTACGGCTTCAATCACGCGAATCACGGGCCTGATCACGCGGGATACGTGTTCGAACACCCGAGACCAGAGGGTCGACACGGTGGTGGCTCGGCCGCCGTTCGGGGGAACCTGCGGGATAGGGTCGGGCGCATGGATCAGGAGACCGACCCGCGGGCCGCGCGGCGCGATCCCGTGGCGAACGTCGGCGGGTTCACCGACCTGGCGACCAGCCCGTTCCGGATCGACCGCGACCGGATCGCCGCGTCGCCGTTCTTCGCGCGGCTCGGCGGCGTGACGCAGGTCGTCAGCGCCGGCGGGGCCGGGCTGCTGCACAACCGGCTGACCCACAGCCTCAAGGTCGCGCAGGTCGCCCGCGCGATCGCCGAGCGGATCACCGGCGGGCCCGACGCCGGCCTCGCCGACAAGCTGGGCGGCTGCGACCCCGACGTCGCCGAGGCCGCCGCGCTCGCCCACGACCTCGGGCACCCGCCGTTCGGGCACCTCGGGGAGCAGACGCTCGACCGCATCGCCCGCCACCGCTTCGGCCTCGCCGACGGCTTCGAGGGCAACGCGCAGACGTTCCGGATCATCACCACCACCGACGTGCGCGGGCCGTCGGCGATCGGGCTGGACCTGACCGCCGCCGTGCGGGCCGCCGTCCTCAAGTACCCGTGGCTGCGGCTGCACCACCCCGCGCCGCACCCGTCGGAACTGGCCGTGCCGCCGCGCGGGGCGGCCGAGCCGGGCGACCTGCCGGGCACCGGCGCGGCCAAGTTCTCCGCCTACGCCACCGAACTCGACGACTTCGAGCAGGCGCGCGCGGCCTTCGCCGGGCGCGTCGAGGGCTGGCAGCAGACCGTCGAAGCGTCCGTGATGGACACCGCCGACGACATCGCCTACGCCATCCACGACCTGCAGGACTTCCACCGCATCGGCGTCCTGCAGCACGCCCCGGTCGCCGCGGAGCTGGGGGAGTGGCTCGAGCACGCGGCCGAACTCGTGTCGCTGGACGACGAGACGCTGCACGCGGACCTGCGCCGCCCGGGCCGGTCGCTGGAGCGCCTCCGCCGCCGCATGCACGCGAAGGACGCCTGGATCGTCGATGACGACGCGTTCGCCGCCGCGGTGGCGCGGGTGCGCGCGGAGCTGGTCGACGGGCTGCTGGCCGGCGAGTTCGACGGCTCGATCGAGGCCGAGCAGGCCACGGCGGCGTTCTCCGCGAACTGGACGTCCCGCCTGGTCGACGGCGTGTTCCTGCTGGCCTCGCCGTCCACCCGCACCGGGCACGTGTCGCTGCGGCCCGCCCAGTGGCACGAGGTTCAGGTGCTCAAGTTCGTGCACCGCCGGTTCGTGCTGCTGCGCCCGGACCTCGCCCTGCACCAGCGCGGCCAGGCCGGAGTGGTGACGAGCCTGGTCGACGCGCTCGACGCGTGGCTCCTCGACCGCGACGAGGTGTCCCGCCTGCCGCGCCGGCTGCACGACCTGGTCGAGCTGGCCCGCGCGGAGTACGCCGGGCTGGCGCGTTCGGCGCCGGAGCTGCTGGTGGGCGCGACGGGCGAGCCGGTGACGGGGGCGGACGCGGTGCGCGGGCTCGCCCGCGGCCGGGCGGTGGTCGACTTCGTGGCGTCGCTGACGGACAAGCAGGCGGTGACGCTGCTGGACGCCCTCTCCGGGCGGGCCGCGCAGCCGTGGTCGGATTCGTTCGTGCTCTGAGGGCGCCGTAACTAACTTTCCCGGCCGGCTCGGCGGTTGCACGGTCCGGCGTGTTGCTTGTGGACGTCCCAGCCGGACGTCCCACTTCGTGATCACCCTTGCGGGCGGTGGTGGGACGATCATTTGTCCGGTGCGTGTCCGGTGACCGGTTCACCGCTGCGCTGAACGGCCTACGTCGTCCGGCCCATTCGGGAAATTATCCGTCCTTTGTCACTCGAACGGCTGATGTTTACGGAGAACTCCCGGTACTTAGCTGGGTTCAGCCGGTGATCACCGGCGTCGGTCAGCGTGAGTCGGGGCACGCGCCTTGGAGATTCGGAGGGCGCCCGTGCGTCGTACCCGTTCCACGAGATCGAGATCCACTGTGTTCACCGCCGGAGCCGCGGCCCTGCTCGCCGCGCTCGGCCTGGTTTCCCCGCCCGTCGCGGGGGCCGCACCCGCGTCCGGTCCGGACGCGTTCAGCGAAACCGCTCAGCAACAGATCGCCGCCCTGCAGGCGGTCAAGGCGGGCCGCACCGCCGCCGAGTCCAAAGTGGACAGCAAGCTGCTCGTCGCCGAAAAGGGCGTGGGGAAGCAGCTGAACGCACTGCAGTCTGGGGCCACCGTTTCCGCGGCCGGGACCGTCCTGGTCGACATCCGCGCGAGCAAGGTCTCGCCGGACCTCCTCGCCGGGCTGACCAAGGCCGGGGCGGGCATCCGCGCGGTGTCCGACCGCTACGGCAGCGTCCGCGCCGAAGTCCCGCTGGCCAAGGTCGGCGAGATCGCCGCGCGCGACGACGTCAAGCGCGTCGAGCAGGCCGACCAGGCGATGACCGCCCGGGAGCTCGCCACGCCGGCGACGTCCGGCAAGTCCGACACCAAGACCGAAACCAAGCAGCAGAAGGCCGATCGCATCGCCGGCGAGCTGCAGAAGGCCGTGGCCGCCAAGAGCCGGCGCAGTGCCGCCGCGGCCGCGCCGCTGGTCAGCGAAGGCGACCGCGCCCACAACGCCGACCTCGCCCGCCAGCAGTTCGGCGTCACCGGCGTCGGCGTCAAGGCGTGCGCCCTGTCCGACGGCGTCGACTCCCTGGCCGCTTCGCAGGCCAAGGGCGAACTCCCGCCGGACGTCGACGTCATCGCCGGCCAGGAGGGCGACGGCGACGAGGGCACCGCGATGCTCGAGATCATCCACGACCTCGCGCCCCGCGCCGCGCTCGGCTTCGCCTCGGCGTTCAACTCCGACGCCAGCTTCGCGGACAACATCCGCAAGCTGCGCTTCGAGTCGCACTGCGACGTCATCGTCGACGACGTCATCTACTTCAAGGAATCGCCGTTCCAGGACTGGATCATCGCCCAGGCCGTGAACGACGTGACCGCCGACGGCGCGCTGTACTTCTCTTCCGCCGGCAACGAAGGCAACGTCACCAGCGGCACCGCCGCGCACTGGGAAGGCGACTTCGTCGACTCCGGCAAGTCGGTCGGCAAGTTCGCCGGCACCGCGCACAACTTCGCCGGCGCGGCGGGCAACCAGATCTACGAGCCGATCTCGAACGCGTCCTCGGCCAACGTGCCGGTGACGCTGCACTGGTCGGACCCGCTCGGCGCGTCCGCGAACGACTACGACCTCTACCTGCTCAACTCCGCGGGCGCGGTCGTCAGCTTCAGCCAGGACGTCCAGACCGGCACCCAGGACCCGTACGAGCGCGTCACGACGCCGGCCTTCGGCGGGACCGGGCTGCGCCTGGCCATCGTGAAGTTCTCGGGCCAGAACCGCTACCTGTCGCTTTCGGCGCTGCGCGGCCGGTTCTCCGACTCGGCCGACGGGCTCAAGGCCTACAACACCCCGGGCGTGACGGTCGGCCACTCGGCCGCGCGGGACGCCTTCAGCGTCGCGGCCGCCCCGGCGGCCAAGGCGTTCGGCCGGGCACTGGAACCGGGCGACCCGGCCAACCCGGCGGGCCCGTACCCGGGCGCGTTCAGCGGGGCCACCAAGGCCGAGCGGTTCTCCTCCGACGGCCCGCGCCGCGTGTTCTACGAGGCGAACGGCACGCCGATCACCCCGGGCAACGTGTCCTCGACCGGTGGTGAGGTCCGCAACAAGCCGGAGATCACCGCGGCCGACGGCGTCACCACCAGCGTGACCGGGTTCAACCCGTTCTTCGGCACCTCGGCCGCCGCCCCGCATGCGGCCGCCATCGCCGCGCTCGTGCTGTCCGGCAACCCCGGCCTGCCGCCCGCGGAGGTCCGGGAGGCGCTGATCAACACCGCGATCGACATCGAAACCCCGGGCCGCGACAACTTCACCGGGGCCGGCGTCATCCTCGCGGACAAGGTGCTGGCCTACACCGGTGCCAGCCCGCAGCCCCTCGCGGTGGCCAAGCAGCCGACGGTCACCCCGGCCGACGGCGGCTCGGCGCTCGACCCGGGCGACACCGCCAAGGTGACGCTGCCGGTGACCAACGACGGCGACGGCACCGCGGTGTCCACCAGCGTCGTGCTCACCAGCCCGACCCCGGGTGTCACGGTGGCGCCGCGGTCGAAGTCCTACGGCACCATCAGCCCGGGACAGACCGGCGTCAACGACTTCACCATCACCGTCCCGGCGAGCCAGCAGCTCGGCGTGCCGGTGGTGCTGAACGCCCGCGTCACCTTCGCGGGGGCGCACTCGCCGACGACGACGTCGTTCTCGCTCCCGGTCGGCACCCCGTCGCCGGTCGCGCAGGACTTCGCCTATACCGGCGCGCCGGTGGACATCCCGGACAACAGCCCGGTCGGCGCGTCGGTGAGCATCCCGGTCACCGGGGTCGGCCGCGCGTCCAAGGTGACGTTCTCCGTGGACGGCACCACGTGCAGCACCGACCCGACCTCGACCGCGGTGGGCCTGAACCACTCGTACGTCGGTGACCTGGTCGGCACGCTGACCGCGCCCTCCGGGGCGAAGGCCACCGTGTTCCAGCGCAACGGCGGTTCGGGCAAGAACCTGTGCAAGGTCGTCTTCGCCGACAGCGCGGCGGCCGCGTTCAGCACGGTGACCTCGGCCAACGCGCCGTTCACCGGCTCGTGGCGGCCGACGCAGGCCCTGACCGGCAACCTCGCCGGCGCGGCCGCCGACGGCACGTGGACGTTCGCGGTGGTCGACGCGGCCGGCGGCGACGCCGGTTCGATCCGCTCGGTCGCCCTGCACATCAACGGGTTCGTGCAGCCCCCGGCGGCCGGAGCGCCGTCGAACGTCCGGGGCGTGACCAACAACGGCCCGGTGCACCCGCTGTAAGCCCCAAGCGCCCCAATGTGGCGTTCGGTGCGTCAGACGCACCGA
>NZ_JBSGJD010000017.1:0-65438 GCF_053605405.1 Amycolatopsis sp. NPDC003861 | reverse complement strand
AGCGGGTGCAGCCGCCCGGTCCAGGCGCCCGCGGCGAGCACGACGGCTTCGGCGTCCGGGAGTTCCTCGACGCGCTCGCGGACGAACCGGTCCCGGCGTAACGTCCTGGTATGGAGACCCCGTTGAGCACCGACCGGCTCGTGATCCGGGACTGGACGCCTGCCGACGCCGAAGCCGCGTTCGCCATCTACGGCGCGGAAGACGTCACGCACTGGCTGACCCCGGCCATGGACCGCGTCGGCGACATCGGCGCGATGCGCGCGGTGCTGCACGCCTGGCAGGAAGCGCAGCCGAACCTGCCGCCGCCGCGGGGGCGGTGGGCCATCGAGCGCAAAGAGGACGGTGCGGTGATCGGCGGCCTCGGCATCCGGCTGCTGCCTCCGTTCGAAGAGGACCTCGAGCTGAGCTGGCAGCTGGCGCCCGGCGTGTGGGGCAAGGGTTACGCGTCCGAGGCGGCGACCGCCCTCATCGAATGGGCTTTCACGCAGGACACCGAGGAACTGTTCGCCGTCGCGCGGCCGAACAACACGCGGGCGATCGCCGTCGCCAAGCGGCTCGGCATGAACTGGGTCGGCGAGACCGACAAGTACTACAACCTGCGGCTGCAGGTGTACCGGATCCGGCACACCGACCTCATCGGCTGACCGGCTCCAGCAGGAACACGCGGATGTCCCGGTGTGCGGCCCGCACGGCGTACCGGTCGTACGCGGGCCAGTACGCCGCCACCGCGTCCCACATCTCCTGGCGCTCGTCCCCGGTCAGGAGCCGCCCGGTGACGTCGATCGTGCGCCCGTTCAGCGCGACCGTCGCCGCCGGGTGGGCCAGGAGGTTCGCCGACCACGCCGGGTGCGCCTCGCCGCCCCAGTTCGAGCCGATGACGACGTACCCCGTCTCCCGCGCGACGTACAGCAGCGGCACCTGGCGGGGTTCGCCGCTGCGCCGGCCGATCGTCGTGAGCAGCAACGTCCGGAGCCCGACCGCCGCGCCGACGCCGACCCGGCCGCCGCTGATCCGCAGCAGCACCCGGTCGGCCGGCACGAGCGCCCGCCCGAGCACCGCGAACGCCCTGCTCTTGCCGAACCCGGCGAAGACACCCCGCAAACCAGCCACGGCGCGATCCTAGGTCTGGCAGAGTCCCGGGCATGACGCGCCCCGAAACCGCCGCCGAAGTCTTCGACGCGCTCGGCACCGACTACGAGCACGCCTTCCGCACCGCGACCGGGCACCGCGCCGCCCTCACCGACCTGCTCGACGCCTTGCCGCCGGAAGCGGAGGTGCTCGACCTCGGTTCCGGCACCGGGCGTCCCACCGCGGAATCCCTGGTCGCCGGCGGCCACGACGTCACCGGGTACGACGTCGCCCCGAAGATGGTCGAGATCGCGCGCAGCCAGGTGCCCGCCGCCCGGTTCGAGCTCGGCGACATGCGCGACCTGTCCTTCGCGGACGCCACCTGGGACGCGATCACCGCCTTCTTCTCGATGCTCCAGCTCCCCCGGGCCGACCAGGAGACCATGTTCGGCCGGCTGGCGGCCTGGCTGAAGCCCGGCGGCCTGCTCGTCTTCGCCACCGTGCCGGCCGACGTCGACGGCGTCGACATCGTCTTCATGGGGCACCCGGTCCGGGCCTACAGTTTCGCCGCCGGCCCGCTGAAGGAGCGGCTGCAGGCCGCGGGCCTGGAAATCGTCCGCGCGGACGAGGCCGAGTTCGTGCCCGACCACCCCGGCGCCGGCCCGGAGCCGCACGTCTACCTGACCGCGCGCAAGCCGGCCTGAGCCGTCAAGAGCTCACGACGTCGATCACCCGGTGGACATGAATTTTGCTCAAGTTCGTGCGTGTCCCGGGCGGCGGACCCGAGCTAAAGTGAGGAATGGGCATCGAAGCTCCGGCCAGGCCGGTCTCTCGCGAACACCGCGAACTGGTCCGCGAGATGCTGACCCGGCTGCCGGAGTTCGCCGACCGCCTCGCCCGGCTGCTCAGTGAGCAGGACGAGTTCTACCGGCAGGTGGCCGACGCCGCCCCGGACGAGCTGCGGCAGGTCTGCGAAGCCAACCTCGAACGCGCGCTGACGGCGCTGGCCGAAGGCCGCGGCCTCTCCCTCGACGCCGCCCGCAAGACCGGCCTCGCCCAGGCGCGCCAGGGCATCCCGCTGCCGGCCGTGCTGCGCGCGTTCCGGATCGGCGGCACCTTCGTCTACGAAGGACTCCTCGAGCTCGCGGGCCCGGAATTCCTCAACCCGGCGCGGACGATCGAGATCAACTCCTACGTCTGGAAGGCGATCGACTACTACTCGGAGGCGCTGACCACCGCGTACGAGGAGGTCGCGGCCGAGCCGTCGCACGCCAACGCGCGACTGCTGGACGACCTGTTGCGCGGCCGGCTCGCCGGGCAGGCCGAGATGGAGGCCGCGGCCCGCGAGCTGGGCCTGCCGACCGCGGGCATGTTCGTCGCCGTGGTCACCGAACGCGTCGAGCCGGACGAGCACGACTCCGTCGAGGCGCTGCTGCGGGCGCGGCGCTGGCGGTCGGCGTGGCGGCCCGGCGGCGAGGCAGGCCTGGTCGCCATCGACCGGATCGAGGACGTCCGGCGGCTGCGCGACGTGCTGGGTTCGCTGCCGGTCGCGGCCGGGATGAGCCGGCCGTTCACCGGCTTCCCCGACGTCCCGGACGCCCTGCACCGGGCCCGGATCGCCCGCCGTTCGCTGCCGGCGGCGACCGCGGGCGTGGTGGTGTTCGGCGATTCGCCGGTGACGACGCTGGTGGCGGCCGCGCCGGGGATGGCCCGCGACGTCGTCCGCTCGGCGCTGGCCGGCGTGCTCGCCCTGCCGGGCGCGGAGCGCAAGGTCCTGCTCGACACGCTGCTGGCCTGGTTCGCCGGCCACGGCTCGGCGAAGGACGCCGCGGACCGGCTGTTCGTACACCCCAACACGGTCCGCTACCGCCTGCGCCGCGTGCAGGAGCTGACCAAGCGCGACCTCACCGACCCGGTGGACGTCGGCGAGCTGTACGTCGCCCTCGAGTCGGTCCGCCTTGATCCCGAGCCGGATTGATCGCTTTTCGATCACTACCGATTGACTTTCGATAGGAACCCGGCGATAGTCGGCGCATGGTTACCGAGAAGTGGGCTGTCGCCGCGCTCAGAGTGTTCCTCGTGGTGCTGTTCGGCGTCCTCGTCGTGTTCCAGACGTTGTCGCTGCCGGGCGGGATCGCCTACCACACGCAGCAGAACCCGCACGACGCGCCGCTGCGCTGGCCGTTGACCGCCATCGCGGTGTTCCTGGTGCTGTGCGTCGAGGTGGTGGTCGTCGCGACGTGGAAGCTGCTGACCCTGGTCAAGAAGGACCGGATCTTCACCACGGCATCGCTGAAGTGGGTGGACGCGATCGTGTGGTCCGTCGCCGCCGCGTGGCTGGTGTTCGTCGGCATGCTGCTCTTCGTCGGCTTCAACGCGGACGACCCGGGCATGCCGATGCTGCTGTTCCTGGTGACCGTGGCGATCACGGTGATCGGCCTGCTGATGGTGGTCATGCGCGCCCTGCTGCGCCAGGCGACCACGCTCCGGTCCGACCTGGAAGCGGTCATCTGATGCCGATCGTCGTGCGCATCGACGTCGAACTGGCCAAGCGCAAGATGAGCGTCGGGGAGTTCGCCGAGAAGGTCGGCCTCACGCCGGCCAACATCGCAGTGCTGAAGAACGGCCGCGCGAAAGCGGTCCGCTTCAGCACGCTGGAAGCGATGTGCCGGGTGCTCGGCTGCCAGCCGGGAGACCTGCTGGAGTGGGTCGAAGAAGACCTCTAGCCCAGGTCGGCGGGCCGGACGCGCAGCTTGGCGGCGATCCGGGCGAGCGCCTGCTGGTCAGCCGCGGTGAGCGGGTCGAGGACGTCCAGGACGCTGCGCACGTGCGTCGGCGCGGCGGCCTCGACCACCTCGAACCCGGCGTCGGTGAGGGCGACCAGGGTGTACCGGCCGTCGCCGGGATCGGGCGAGCGCGCGACCCAGCCGCGCTGCTCGAACCGCTTGACCACATTGGACAGCCGGGACAGGGAACCGTTGGCCAGGTAGGCGAGTTCACTCATCCGCAGGCGGCGCTCCGGCGCCTCCGAGATGTGGCTGAGGGTGAGGTACTCGAAGAGCGTCAGGCCGGCTTCGTGCTGCAGCGGCGCTTCAAGGCGGCCCGGGAGCAGCAGGATGAGCGAGACCAGCCCGGTCCAGGCGTCCTTTTCGGCCGGGCTGAGCCAGCGCGTGCCTCCGTGATCCGTGCCCATGGGTGGCACCCTATCCGCCGCGGGATGACTTCACGCTTGAAGTTGTGCTAGCTTGACTTCAAGCGTGAAGTCAATCGGAGGAGACGTTCGTGTTTTTCGTGACCCCGGGCTACGGCCCGCGCCACCTGGCCGCCCTGCACTACAGCCAGGCGGTCCGCATCGGCAACCGCGTCGAGATCTCGGGCCAGGGCGGCTGGGACGACGACACGGTGTTCCCGGAGGACCTCGAAGAGGAGATCGTCCGGGCGTTCGACAACGTGGAGCGCACCCTGGCCACGGCGGGCGCCACCTGGGCGGACGTCGTCTCGGTGGATTCGTTCCACCTCCCCACGGCGGACGACACCATCGGCGACGACCACACGCGGGTGATGGTGGCGCAGTTCCGCAAGCGCATGGGCGACCGGGCCCCGATCTGGACCCAGCTCGGCGTGGCGGCGCTCGGCGCGCCGGGTATGCGGGTCGAGATCCGGGCGACGGCGATCCTCGGCGAGGACTGACCGGCTAAGCCGCGTCGGCTTCGACCAAG
This sequence comes from Amycolatopsis sp. NPDC003861, assembly GCF_053605405.1. Classification (NCBI taxonomy): domain Bacteria; kingdom Bacillati; phylum Actinomycetota; class Actinomycetes; order Pseudonocardiales; family Pseudonocardiaceae; genus Amycolatopsis; species Amycolatopsis sp. NPDC003861. Next base: position 60,651 of record NZ_JBSGJD010000017.1, on the reverse strand, counting down.
CGGGCCAGCTCCAGCAGCGCGCCCTCGAAGCCCGGGCCCGCCGTCAGAGCCACTTTCAGCGGGCCGCCTCGGCGGTCGCGCCCCACCGGGAGCGTCACCGCCGGCTCCGTCCACTGGGGACGGTCCACTCCGGCCGAAACCACCACGTCCGGACGGGCCGGGCGCGACCGCCGGCCGCCCGCGTCGAGGTCCAGTACCACGTTCCCGTGCAATGAAAGCAGGGCCGCGACGTCCGCCACCGCGTCCCGCAGCTCCCGGTCGGCGATCGAGTCCGAATGCGCTCCGATCGCCGGCCGGGACGCGGCTGCGCCCCGGTCCAGCCGGGGGACGATCGCCGCGAGGTCGCCCGAGGCGCACGTCACCACCCGGATTCCGGGCACGCCCGCCAAGGGGTCGGTGAGGGTGATTCCCGCGCTCGCGGCCGCCGCCACGATCCGGGCCCGCCAGCGCGCGGTCGCCGCGATGGCGACCATCGAGGGGTCCTGGGGCAAAAGGGATTTTCTCCTTCTCGGTCCGGCGCGGCGGCTGGGGATCGTCCGATGGTGAGCCCGGGCCCGTTGTGCCCGGGAACAAACATGTTTGGTCGCTTGGTCCGAACGGCCGTGCGCATGCGACCTTCCGGTCGCACCGGACGTCTGTGACCGCCGGTCACACTTTGACGCGCGACGTGGCGCGGGCCACTATCCGTGCACCTGATTACCGCCGGGTAATTTGTGTCCACCCAGGAGGACCGTTGCGACGAGCTGTGGGCCTGATCTTGCTGGCGCTGGGGGTCTTCGCGGTCGCCGGGGCGGTGCTGTTGCCGACCTACGTCTACCCGAAGCTCGCCAAGGTGCCGCTCGACCAGGATTCGACGTCGGTGCTGGAAGGCACCGCGAGCAAGGTCCTCGCCGTGACCGACAAGGGCACCGGCCCGGTCACCGAGATCCGCGAAATCGCGAAGCTGACCGCCACCGCCCGTGTCCAGGCGAACTTCGCCCGGCCGGAGATGCACGCCGACACCGACTACGCGGTCTGGCTGCTCGCGGTGCAGGTCAAGGACGACTCCGACGGCACCGTGATCACCGCGAGCAAGCGCCAGGTCTGCTTCGACCGGCGCACCGCCGAGGGCTACGACCCGCGCGGCGCGGCCGACCCGAGCTGCACGAAGGAAAGCAGCTACGTCACCGAGCTCAAGGACAAGGCCGACAAGGACGGCCAGAAGCCGCCCGAGCAGAACATCTACAAGGCCCAGCCCGGCCTGAACTTCAAGTTCCCCTTCGGCACCGAGCAGAAGGACTACCCGGTCTACGACGACAACACGGGCAAGGCCGTCACCGCCCGGTTCACCGGCGTCGAGGAGGTGAACGGGATCGAGACCTACAAGTTCGTGCAGGACATCCCGGACACCAAGCTCGAGACGAAGTCGGTGCCCGGCTCGCTCGTCGGGGCCACCGAGTCGAGCGTCGACGCGGACCTGTACTACCGCGGCGTCAACACGATGTGGGTGGAACCGGTCACCGGCGTCGAGGTGAAGCAGCAGCAACAGCAGCACCAGGAACTGCGCCGCGCCACCGGCGGCACGCCGACCGTCGTGTTCGACGGGACGCTCGCCTACAACGGCAAGACGATCGCGCAGATGGTCGACCAGATCGACGCGAACAAGGGCAAGCTGGAGTTCCTGTCGAGCACCGGCCCGCTCTGGCTCGGCATCGGCGGCGGGGTGCTGATCCTCGTCGCGGTCTACCTGCTGGTCCGCCGCCGCCCGGCCCCGCCGCCGGCGCCGAGGCAGCGGCGCCAGGCGGTCTACGCCCGCACCTGAATCAGCGTTTCCGCAGCACCAGGACCAGATTCCAGGACGCGATTTCGCGGAGGCCGGGAATCCGCACGATCCACATCGCCCAGCCCGGGTGGTACCGCGGATACCCGGCCACCAGATCGGCGAGCGGCGTCGCCTTCGCCCAGCGGAGCGCGGCGCCGACCGAAACCGGGAACAGGCTTTCGCCGAATTTGTTCTTCGGTTGCTTCCCGAGTTTCCGGGCATAACGCTGCCGGGCGTAATGCCCGCCGAGGAAATGCCACGGCGCTGTCTCGTGACCGCCCCACGGCGAATACCACGGGGTGAACGACGCGAAGACCGTGCCGCCGGGCTTGGTCACCCGGCACATCTCGTCGAGCATGACCCACGGCTCGGAGACGTGCTCCAGCACGTTCGACGAGTAGCAGATGTCCACGGATCCGGTGCGCACCGGCAGTTCCGTGCCGCTGGCGCGGATCATGTTCTCCCCCGGCTCGCCGCGGGCGGACAGCTCGCCGACGTCCGGGTCGAGGCCCAGGTAGACCGCGCCGGCCGCGCGGAAGGCGTCGGAGAAATACCCCGGCCCGCCGCCGACGTCGAGCACCGTGCGCCCCGGCAGCGGAGCGTGCGAGGCCAATTGCCGGACGGAGTCGGCGGCGAGCGCGGAATAGAAGCCGTCCGGGTCGGTCTGCTCGGTGAGGAATGTCCGGAACAGGGTCACGGACCGGCGGAGCGTGGCGCGATGCGGTTGCGCCGTCGCGACGAGAACCGGATTACCTACCATTGAACCGTCGCTTTCCGGAATACGTTCATCTAGGGTGTACGCACCAGTAACCTAGCACCGTCGCTACAGTTTGGAAAAACCCGATGCAACGTCCTCGTGTGCTCCTCCTCAACTGGCGCGACACCGGCCACCCCGAGGGCGGCGGCTCCGAGCGGTACGTCGAGCGGATGGCCGAAGGCTTGGCCAGAGCGGGGTACCGGGTCGAGATCCAGTGCGCCGCCTACCCGGGGGCGACCGCGGGCGAGTGGCGCGACGGCGTCCGCTACCGGCGGCGCGGCAACAAGTTCGGCGTCTACCTGCACGCCCTGCGCGCGATCCGCCGCGCCCGCGCCGACCTCGTGGTGGACGTGCAGAACGGGATGCCGTTCTTCGCCCGGCTGGTCGCCGGCTGCCCGGTGCTGGTACTGGTCCACCACGTCCACAAGGAACAGTGGATCAGCGCGCTCGGCGAGACCCTGGGCCGGGTCGGCTGGTGGATCGAGTCGCGGCTGGCGCCGTGGCTGTTCCGCAAGTGCTCCTACGTCACGGTTTCCGAGGTCACCAAGGCGGAACTGGCGGAGCTGGGCGTCGGCCGCGAGCGCGTCACGGTGGTCCCGAACGGCCTCGACGCACCCCCGCCGTGCGCGTCCGGACGGGACCGTGAACCGACCCTGGTCGCGGTGAGCAGGCTGGTGCCGCACAAGCGGATCGAGCACGCCATCGACGTCGTCGCGCGGCTCGCGCGACGCTGGCCGTCGCTGCGGCTGGAGGTCGTCGGGCAGGGGCCGTGGGACGAGGTCCTGCGCGACCACGCGGCTTCGCGCGGGGTCGCCGACCGGGTCGTCCTGCACGGCTGGGTCGACGAGCAGGCCAAGCACGAGATCCTCGCGCGCTCGTGGCTGCACCTGTGCCCGTCGGTCAAAGAGGGCTGGGGCATCGTCATCATGGAGGCCGCGGCGCACGGCGTCCCCTCGGTCGCCTACCGCGCCGCCGGCGGCGTCACCGAGTCCATCGTGGAGGGCCGGACCGGCCTGCTGGCCGACGACTTCGACGACTTCACCGCGCAGGTCGACGGCCTGCTCGCCGACGGTCTCCGCCGCGCGGAGATGGGCCTGGCGGGCGCCGAGCGGGCCGGGAAGTACAGCTGGGACGCCAGTGTCGGCCAGTTCGAGTCACTGGTGCGGGACGTCTCCGGGCAGCCGGTCCCCCGGCCCCGGACCCTGGTCCCGTACCGCGTCCCGGAACTCGCCGAGGAGCCGGGCGGCCGCGGCCGCGTCGAAGTCCTTGCGGCGGGCCCGCACGGTGACCGTGGTCCGGCCGCCGGTGGTCGCCGCGCCGAACGCCACGCCTGACCGGCCGCTCGCCGCCGGGTAGAAAGCCAGCGTCCGCACGGTGTCCCCGGTGGACACCACACCGAGGTTCGACACCAGGAACGTGGACCCGAGCCGGCTCGCCAGCAAGCGCGTGCCCAGCCGGGCCAGGCGGCTGCTGCGGGCCGGGAAGTCCGGCTCCGGCGGCTGGGCCCGCAGGACCGCGGCGACGTCCGCGCCGCGCGCCAGCCGCAGCCGGAAGAACGCGCTGTCGTGCACCGGTTCCGGCGCCGCACCGGACCTCCGTGACGCGCCCAGCGCAGCCACGACCCGGGCCGTGCGGGCGCCGTGCGCGCGGTTCCAGCGTTCGGTGGCGCGGGCGGCGGCCGCGACGAACCCCGCGGCCCCCAAGCGCAGGCGGGGCTCGTGGCAGGCCACGAAGACGTCTCCCACGCCCTCGCTCCCGCGGTCGGGCGTGATCCGGCCCGGTGGCGCGAAAAGCGCCTCAGCGAGCCGCTGGAGGGCCGAAAGGGCAAAGGGTTTGCCGCCGGTCCGTTCGCCGATCCCGCGCGCCCCCGAGGAAACCGGGACGTCGAGGAGGATGCCGAGCAGGGACAGCAGGCCGAGGCCGTCGAGGGCGCCGTGGTGCGCGGCGATGAGGAGCGTCTGCTCGCCGACGGCGACGCGCACCAGCGGCGCGTCCCGTGCGTAGGGCGCCGAAGCGAAGCGATCCCGGACTTCCGCCAGGTCGCCGATCCGTTCGATTCCGGGCAGCACACCGAGATGCGGGTACTGCTGGATGGCGGCCGCCAGCCGCGCCCGGAGCTTCTCCGGTTCCGGTGCGGCCGCGCCGAGTTCCGCTTCGAGGAGGATGCTCCAGGAAACGGTGGGGTCGCCGTAGAGCCCGACGACGCGGTGGGCGTGGTCGGAGGCGAGCGTCAGTGGTCCCCGTAGAGCTTGAGCGGGTGGTCGGCCGGGTTGTACTTCACCTGCGCGTTGAGCTTCTCCTGCACCGGAGCGGCGGTGTCCGGGTTGGCCGAGGTGATGAGGGCGAAGCCCCCCGCTGTCGCCGCTCCGCCGCCGATGATGACGGCGACGATCGCGCCGATGACCGTGCCCACGTGTCACTCCTTCCACGGCGGGAGAATCCTGCCGCGGCCCAATGTACGCATCGGTAACATGCGGCACAACACTGCGACGCACAGCAACGTGAGCGCTACTCCGTTCGCCAGCAAGGCGGGCGCCCACGAGATCGCTTTCACGGCGGGCTCACCCGGGGTCCGGTAGAGCGTCAGCCACTCACCCGACCACACCGGCGTCGCGCCGGTGAGCAACCGCGAGTCGACGTAGCCGGGTGTCCCGTGTTCGACGAGGATCCAGCCGATGCCGGCGTCGGTGAGCTCCCGCGCGGACGCCGCCGCGTTGACGTCCCCGATCCGCGGGTCCTCACCGGCGATCCGCTCGGCACCGACCAGCAGGGTGTCGTCCATCAGCACGGGTTTCGGCAGCACGCGCGGCGCCGGGTCGAGCTGGGTGCGGCCGTCGTTCCACGCGAACCCGCGGAACGCCGAGAGCGGCAGCACGAGCACGTCGCCGGGCCGGTCACCGAGCTTTTCGGACACTGCCTGCCAGTCGGCCGGATAGTGCGCGGTGGCCAGCCGTCCCCAGCCGCCCCAGGCGAGGTCCGGCATGGTCAGCAGCGGGAAGACGACCGCCGCCGTCACCAAGCCGACGCGTCCCCGCGCGGTGTTCAGCTTCGCCGCGGCGGCTTCGACGGCCAGCGCGAAACCCAGGGCGAGCGGCAAGGCCCACCAAGCCACCCATTTCTGGGCGTCCCGCAGCAGTCCGGCGCCGGGCAGGTACCGCGTCGCGGCGGTGAGCAGCGTGTCGCCACCCGGCAACGTCGCCAGCGAAGCCAGGAGCACGCCGAGGACGCCGAGAGCCGTCAGGGAGCGGACCGGGGCCTTCCCCCAGCGGCGCGCGAGTGGCCACAGCCCGGCGACCGCTACGGCGACGACGACGAGCGTCAGCAGGGGAACCAGCGGCACGGACCGGCTTTCCGGGACCGTCTGGGCGTTCCAGATGCCGCCGAGGCCCAGCACGCTCAGCAGGGCGGGGCCCCAGCTTTCGGCGCGGGCGCTGAACGCCGACACGCCGGCCGGGTCGGAGAACGTGCCGCCGGCGTTGCGGAACGTCGGGACCAGCCAGGGCAGGTTGAGCGCGATGGCGAGCGGAACCGTCTGCCACAGCCGCCGCGAACCGGCGGCCACGACCATGACGGCCGCCGCGAGGACGCCGCCCGGCGGGGTCAGCACGGCCGGGGCGCCGGCGATCACCAGCCGCGGCAGGCCACCGGGTTCGTGCGCGCGCACGGCGAGCCCGGCGCCGACGAGCCACGGCAGGGCCGCGTAGGTCAGGAGCAGCGGCCAGTGCCCGATGAACAGCCGCTCGGCGACGTATGGCGTCCAGGCGTAGGCCGTCGCGGCGACGAGCCGGGTGCCCAGGTGTTCGGTGGGGACGAGCCGTCCCGCGCCGAGGGCGGCGAAGAAGATGGCCAGGAGCAGGACGAGCTTCTGGACGATGTCGCCGGGCAGCACGGTGGTGGCGAGCGCGACGGCGGCGTCGGCGGGAACCGACCGCGGCAGCGTGCTGCCGACCCCGAAGGCGTCCGGCACGAAGTACTGCCGGGGCGCGAACACCATGTCGTAGCTCAGGACGAACCCACGTCCGAGCAGGGGCCCGCAGACGGCGAACGCCAGCGCGGCCGCCAGCACGGGAAGGGCCAGCCGCCTGCCCGGTGCGTCCACGGCCCTTCCTTTCCGTTGCGTGCGCGGTTATGGTCCCTGGTCATTACCCACCGGTAACGGGAGCCCGCCGTTGAGCGTAGACACCGAAGTCCCGGCCCGGACGGGCAACCGGGTCGCGGCGATCCTCGTCTCGCTCGCGCTCGCGGGCAACAACGCGGCCAGTTACGTGCTGAGTCTGGCCGCCGCGCGGATCCTCGCGCCCGGCGCGTTCGGAGAGCTGAGCTCGCTGCTGGCGGTGCTGGTGATCGGCGTCGTCCCGGCGATGGGCCTGCAGACGGTGGTGGCGCTGCGGGTCGCCCGCTCGCCGTCGCTGTCCCAGGGTTCGCTGTTCGCGCTGGGCTTGGTGACGAGCGCGATCGTCGCGACGACGGCGTTGATGCTGAGCCCGTTGCTGGTGCTGTTGCTGCACCTGGGTTCGCTGGCCCCGGCGCTGCTGGTGACGGCGGCGCTCGGGCCGTTGACGCTGCTGGGCGTGTTCCACGGGCTCCTGCAGGGCAGCCACCGGTTCGCCGTGCTGTCCGGCCTGATCGCGCTGGAGGGCGCCGGCAAGGTCGGCGGATCGCTGGTGGGGCTGGTGCTTTCGGGGTCCCCGACGGGGGCGCTGGCCGGCGCGGCGGTGGGTTCGCTCGCGGTGGTGGTGGCGGGCTGGCAGCTCTGCGGCCGCCCGCGGCCCCGCTGGGCCGACCGCCACGGCAGCGAGGTGCTGCACACGGCGCAGGCGATGCTGGCGCTGGTGCTGCTGGTCAACCTGGACCTGGTCCTGGCGCGCCACACGCTTCCGGCGGGCGAGGCAGGCGAGTACGCACTCGGGGCGATCGTCACGAAGATCGCGTACTGGCTGCCGCAGGCGGTCGGGGTGCTGGTGCTGCCGCGGTTCGCGGTGTCCGACCGCCGTCGTCGGGTGCTGCCGGTGGCGCTGCTGGTGTGCGGCGGGCTGGACGCCTTGGTGCTGCTGGTGTCGCTGGTGCTGGGCCCCTCGCTGCTGGCGGTGATCGGCGGCGCGCGGTACGCGGGCAGCACGATGGCGGTGTGGCCGTTCGCCCTGGCGGGTTCGATGCTGGCGCTGGTCCAGATCTTGCTGTACGCACGGCTGGCCGACGGCGACCGCCGCGTGACGGTGCTGATGTGGTCGGCAGTCGCCGCGGAGGCCCTGCTCATCACGACGTGGCTGCACGGATCACCCACCCAGGTGGTCACCGCGGCGACGTGCACGGCAGGCGCGTTGGCCGCGGCCGGCGCGTGCCTCGAGTTCCGCCCGCGTGACCGAACCCGGAACTCGCGTGATCAGCCCCGTAACTCGCGTGATTGAAGCCGGATCTCGCGAGTTACGGCCTCAATCACGCGAGATCCGTCTCCCATCACGTGGGTTACGGGGCTGATCACGTGGGTTCCGTCGGGTTTTGCTTTCGGGCGAACCAATCCACGCACGTTGCGACCATGGCGGCTGCGGCGAGCAGGAGGGCGGCCTGGGTTACCGGGCCGTAGGCCCACTCCTGGCCGTGGCCGAGGATGCGGCCCGTCACCGAGACCACCGCCGCCACGGCCATGCCGCCGAACGCCAGGTACCTCGGCGCGCGCTCCGAGAACTGGCGGGCCAGCAGGCACGCGATCAGCAGCACCACCGGCAGCATCCCGCCCAGCGCCACCAGCAACCCGATCAGCACCACCGGGATCCAGGCACCGCCGGGTGAGATCGTGAACCGGCGACGGCTGCGGGCCGGCCAGGCCACGCCCACCAGCAACAGCAGCACCGCCGCCGCGCCGATCAACAGGCTCAGGCGGTAGTGCGCGTCCGGCGTGAACGACAGCGACACCACGCCGCCCGCTCCCGCCGGGACGATCCAGGCCTGCTGCCAGCCGTCCACCCGGGTGCGGGTCAGCTGCTGTCCGTCCAAAGTGGCCGTCCAGCCCGCGTTCGCGTTCTCCGGGACGGCCAGCACCGCCTCCGCGCCCGGCCCCACCGTCACCGACCGCGACGCCGCGTCCCAGGCACCCACCTGTACCGCCCGGTGCACCGGCGGCGACGTGCTCCCCGCCGGCTTCAGCCACAGGTCCTGGACGACGAACGACTCCGACCGGTCCGTCCGCAGCTCGTGCCCGCCCGCCGGCAGCGCGATGCCGCCCTCCGAATCGCGGCACATCCCCAGCGTCAGCGGCCGGTGCTCGGTGATGTCGGACAGCTTGCCCTGCACCGACGTCCGGTAGTCGAGCCCGTCCAGGTGGATGTTCGGCCCGGACCCGCACGGCACGGTGAACGCCGGGTCCGGCGCCGGGAGCAGGCCGTCGCTGCCGGACAGCGTCAGGCTGCCGACGCCCACCACCGCGCGCGCCGCGGGATCGTCGTCGTCGCCCGGCAGCACGAGCTGCAGCTGGTCGGTGTCCAGGGGCTCGAAGGACGCCGACCCGCTCGCGTCGAGCTGCACCGTCCGCGTCCCGGACCGGCCGGTCAGCTCCACCTGCCGGGGTGCCCGCGCGCCACTGGCGGGCGAAACCTCGATGCGCAGCCCCGAAATCCGCTTCGGCGACGGCCACCCGAGGGTCAGCGTCGGCCGCAGGTCGGTGACGTCGGGGCGCCACGTCGTCCCCGGATCGCCGTCCACCGCCGCGAACCCGGCCGCCGCCGGGTCGCCGCCCAGCTGGGACGTCGACGCCACGGTGACCCCCGGCAGCGACACCGGGTTGCGGCCGCCGCCCGCCGGCAGCACCGAACCGCCGACCAGGTACGTCTGCTCCGCCGGCGTGCTGAACAGCCGCCGGATCCCGTCGGGCTCCTCGCCGTCGCGGGCGGCCGTGGCGTCACAGCGCACGGCGGCACCCAGCGGCAGGCACGCGTACCGCGGCTGCTGACCGCGGGTGAAGGCGAACCCGGGGGCCGGCCCGGTCGGCAGGTCCGCGGGCACTTCCAGGGCGCGCTGCGGCTCGGTGCCCGGGATCGTCAGCTCCGCGATGCCGACGTTCCCGTCCTGGCGCCCCACCACCAGCGACAGCAGCGTGATCCGCACCTTGCGGGTCAATCCGGCGGCGACGGCGTACTCGTGCGGCCCGGCCCCGCGGATCACCGGCTGGTCGACCGAACCGTTGTCGGTCGTGATCCGGATCCGCGTCGGCGGCCAGCCCACCCGCAGGTCGTCCACCATTTCCAGCTGGACGGTGTTCACCAGCCGCGGGGTGTCCAGTTCGACCTCGAGCCACTGGCCGATCGGCCCGGTGAACGACGACGAGTGCCACGCCGTGCGCGGGTCGCCGTCGATCGCCGCGAACGGCTGGTGCGAGGGATCGGACCCGCCGAAGGCGTCGGCGAACGACGCCGCCGTCGACGCCGTCACCGAGCGGATCCCCCGGTACGCGGCCACGGTCTGGTGCTCCTGGCCCGGGAACGGCAGCAGGTCGCCCGCCGCGCGCTGCTGCCGGTAGGCCTCGCCCGCGGTCAGCGTCTGGCTGAGGTTGTCGCGGACGCCGCCGACGTTCCGCTCGGCCCGGCGCAGGCCGTCGGTGACCAGCCGCGGGCCGCCGGGGGACCCGCCGTCGCCGGTGAGCACGGTCGGCGTCGCCGGGTCGAGCTGGCCGGAGTCGATCAGCGGCAGCAGGTTCTCCGGGCCGCCGCTCACCGTCGGCACGTCCGTGGTGGCCGTCGCGGTGGCCAGCGGCAGCGGCTTCCGGACCTCGTAGACTTCGAGGGGGCCGAACGCGGCCGCCTTGGCGATGCCCGGCGAGCCGGCCAGCCCGGCGCGCAGGGTCGCGATCGGCGGAGCCGCGGTCCGTTCGCGGTCGATGTCGTTGCGCAGCAGCAGGAACCGGTAGCCGGAGCGCGCGAGCAGCGCGGCGAGCCCGGGATCGCCGCGGCCGTCGGCGAGCGCCGCGTCCACCGAGTCCATCAGCCGCGTGTTCCCTTCGGACCCCAGCGGCACCTGGTTGCGGACCGCCCACGGGCTGCGCGCGATCGCCTGCGCGGGCTCGTCGACCGTGCGGCCCCAGTCGTATTCGCCGAAGCCGGTGGCCGGCAGCAGCAGCGTCCGCGCGTTCGGGTCGGCCTTGGCGACGTACCCCATCGCGTCGTACCAGTAGCCGGGAACTTCGTTCCAGCCCGGGCCGGACCGCAGGTTCAGCAGCCACGCCGGCGCGGCCATCACCAGCACCAGCAGCAGGCCCAGCGCGGGCCGCAGGAACCGGCGCGCGGACCGCACCGGCAGGGGGCTGGAGATGCCGTGCACGAACGCCAGCATCAGCGGCAGCCGCAGCACCGGCTCGAACTTGTGCACGTTGCGCAGCGGCGCGAGGGGCCCGTCGAGCAGGTGCCGGACCTGCTCGGCGAGCGGGCTGTCGAGCGTGCCGACGTACCCGATGGTCAGCAGGGTCAGCCCGGTGACCACGCCGAGCACGAGGAACCGCCGGTCCGGCAGGCCGCGCCGGGTCAGCCCGAACAGGCCGACGCCGGCGACGAGCCCGGTGGCGAGCATCAGCACCGGGTTGTCGATCAGCGACCAGCCCCCGGGCCACCACGGCGTGCCCTGGACGACGTAGGCGACCCACTGGTTGGTGCCGCGCAGCACCTCGAACAGCGACATCGGCGCGGTCGTGTTCGTCGCCGACTCGATGTAGTCCAGGAACGGCAGGCTGTACTCGCCGAGCAGCAGCAGCGGCAGGATCCACCACAGCGTCGCGCCGACGACGAAGACGAACCACCACAGCACGAGCTCGACGTGCGCCCGGGTCCAGCGGCGGGTCAGCAGCCACAGTCCGGGGAGGACGAGCGCCATCACGACCATCGCGCCGTTGACCCCGCCCATGCCCAGCACGGCCAGCGCGGACAGCCCGGCGGCCCGCCGCGGCGAGCCGATCGCCCCGGCCCGCACGAGCGGCACCAGCACCCACGGCAGCAGCACGGCGGGCAGCATTTCCGCGGACAGGCCGCCGATTTCGGTCAGCATGCGCGGCGCGAGCGCGTACCCGAGCGCCCCGATCAGCCGGGTGTGCTCGGGGCCGATCTTCATCGCCCGCGCGAGCAGCAGGGCGCCGCCGAACGCGGCCGAGAGCAGGACCGCGCCCCACAGCCGTTGCGCGATCCACGCGGGCACGCCCACGGCCTGGCACAGCGCGAAGAACGGGCCCATCGGGAAGAGGTAGCCGTACGCCTGGTTCTGCAGCTCCCCCGCGGTCGCCTCCGGGTTCCACAGGTGCAACGCGCGGCCGAGGAAGGCGAGCGGGTCGACCGCGAGGTCCAGTTTGGTGTCGAACGTCGTCTTCCCCGGCATCTGCAGGAAGGACAACGTGGTCAGGGCCAGCACGATCCAGGTGCTGGGCCGGCGGAAGAACGCGCCCACCGAGAACTTCCGGGCGCCGCTCGAGGGCGGGGCGTCGTCCCGGGTGCGTTCGCGGGTGGCGGTTACCATCCGGTAGATACTAGGCCGAAACCTGGCTACCATGTGCCGACGATTTTCCCGAGTCCCCCGAACTCCTGGCAGGTGCGCCATCTCCTTCGAAGATGCCTGGGCTCTGGCCGAGCCGGTCAAGGGCTGGATGACGCGCGCGCAGGGCGAAGCGCTGTGGGACGCCGCGTGCCGCCTCGAAAAGGGTGACGTCGTCCTGGAAATCGGCAGCCACCAGGGCCGTTCCACGATCGTCCTCGGCGCCGCGGCCCGCACGGCCGGGGCCACGGTGATCGCCGTCGACCCCTTCGTGGACGGCCGGTTGTTCGGCGGATCGCCGACGCGGCAGCTGTTCGAGCGCAACATCCGGCGGGCCGGGCTGGACGACGTCGTCGAGCTCGTCGCCGGTTACAGCACGAAACTGCGCCCTGACTGGGACCGGCCCATACAGCTGCTTTACATCGACGGCAAGCACGACTACTGGACCTACACCGACGACCTGCGCTGGTCGGCGCACCTGCCGCCGGGTGCGGAAATCCTGGTCCACGACTGCTTTTCGTCCATCGGCGTCACGCTCGGCACGATCGTGAAGGTCCTCTTCGGACGGCGGTACACCTATCTGGACCGGGCCACGTCGCTGGCGCGGTTCCGGCTGGCGCCACCGTCCACGGCGGACCGGCTGCGCGTCCTGGCGCAGCTGCCCTGGTTCCTGCGCAACGTGGTGCTCAAGGTGCTGCTGCGCCTGCGGTTGCGGCCGGTCGCGCGGCTGCTCGGCCACGACAGCCCGTACGACCCCTACTGAGCCCTCCCACGAGCGTCGTGAGTGGAAAGGAGGGTTAGAACCCTACTTACCACTCACGACGGGCTTTCCGATTTCGATCTTCGCCAGGCACACGGGCGCGCCCGGGCTCGACAGCTGCACGCCGATGTGGTCGTACAGGCCGTCCACCGGCAGGTACAGCGAGTGCAGCCCGGCCTGGAACCACACCGGCGTCCGCTCGATCAGCCCTTCGCCACCGTCCGAGGTGTAGTAGTCGAGCTTGAGCAGGTGCCGGCCGAGCACCGGGGTGTCCAGCGGGATGCGCACCAGCGTCTCGCCGATCGTGTTCCCGCAGTTCGGCACCGGCCCGGGCAGGCTGCGGGAAACCGGTTCCACGCCGGTGATCAGGTGCGGGGTACCGGTCGCGTCGAGCTGGTGCATCCGGTTCGTCGGCTGGTCGAAGTGGGTGCCGGGCAGCAGGCCCGCCACCCGCGACGCCCGCGAGTCCGCCCCGAACCATTCGTGCACCACATCGGACGGCACGAAGGTGTCGTAGAACACCAGGTCCGGATCTTCGGCGACGGCCGCGCGCACGTTTCCCAGGTACTGCCCGGAATGTTCGAACCGCAGCGCCGGGGCGAGCCGGGAAAAGCCCACCGCGGAGCTGACGAGCAGAAGCACGCACACGACTAGGGCGATCGGCCGCTCACGCCTTCCGCCGGACGGCGCACCCGGCGAAAGAAAGGCGAACGCGCCGCACAACGCGGCCACCAGCGCCAGATCGGCGACGTACCGGGGGTCGTCACCCGCCCCGGGGCCGACTTCGCGCAGGCGGGTCAGCGCCAGCAGAGCGACGTCCACGGCGAACACCGCCGCGAGCAGCGCCCAGGCGCCCCACGCCCGCCGTCCCCCGATGCGCACGCCGGCGACCACCACGGCCACCGTGGCCGCCAGCAGCGCGACGACGACCACGAACGGCGACGGCGCCCAGGTCGCGCCCGCCCCGGGGCCGGACCACGGCCCGCCGGCCAGCCCGGGCAGCAGGGTGTCGCCGAGCATCCGGCCGGTCAGGTCGGCGACGGTGCCGGCCGACATCGGCTGCTCCCCCTGGCCGACCTGGCTCGACGTCGCCACGAAGAAGACGATCACGAACGCGGCCAGCAGCACGGCTTGGGCCGCCCAGTAGCGGACGTGCTCGCGCCACGACCGTCCGAGCAGGACGGTCACCCCGGCCAGCAGCACCGGGATCACCGCGGCCTTCTCGTAGAACGCCAGGCCGAACAGCGTCCAGGCGAAGGCGCCGAGCCACCAGCGCCCGCCGTCCTGCAGGTACCGGACGTGGGCGTGCAGCGCCCCGGCGGTGGCCAGCACCACCGGGACGAGCTGGATGCCGTAGGACCACCACAACGTGGGGACCAGCAGCAACGTCGACGCGGTGAACACGGTGAACGGCACCAGGATCGCCCAGCGGCGGCCGAAGCAGCGCACCAGCAGGCACCAGAACAGCACCGTCGCGACGGCCCGCATGAGCAGCAAAGGCGCCATGAGCAACGGGAAGTTCAGCGGCGCCCACCAGGTCAGCACGGCGGCCAGGAAGAACCCGCCGGGCTGCAGGTGGCCGTGGTAGTCCTGGAACAGGTAGCCGAGGTCGAACGGGCCGGCCGCGGCCGCCTGGTGGGTGACGACGAAGTCGTCCTGGGCGAGGCTGCCGTGCAGGGCCGCCCAGACGTGGAAAGCGAGCGGCACCACCCCGGCGACGAAGGCGGCGATGACCACTGTGGACGGTCTTCGGAGCACCCGGGGCGCGGGCTGTTCGGTCTGCACCAACACGGGGGTCCTCACTTCTTGCAGGCGGGCGGCTGGCACATGAGCTTGCTCAGTGCCTGGTAGAAGACGTCGGAGATCTTGCGCGGGTCCGGCGTGGTGAAGGATTCGCCGCCGGTCGCGGCCGAGATCTGCTTCAGCTCGCTCGAATCGATGTCCGGGCCGATGCCGATCCCGATCACCGGCAGCGGTTTCCGCGGGTCCTGCAGCCGGCCCAGCTCGGACAGCAGGCCGGGCAGCCCGATCGAGTCGCTGTCCTCGTTGCGGCCGTCGGTGAGCACGACGACGACGTTGATCCGGCCGAGCTGCCAGCTCTGCCGGGCGTTCTGGTACGCGGCGAGGATCGAGTCGTACAGCCCGGTCGCGCCGCCGGGCTTCGGCTTGACCGCCTGCAGGGTCGCCACCCCGCCCGCGGCCAGCTGCTCGGCGATCGACCGCATCGGCAGCAGTTCCTTGTAGTCCTTGGTGCCGTCGAGCTTGGTCGAGAACAGCCAGAGGCCGATCTCGGTGGTCGGCTTGAACAACCCGAGCCCCTGCGTCGCGGCTTCGAGGGTCAGCGACATCCGGCTGCGGCCGGTGCCGGGCACGGTGGCGGCCATCGAGCCGGACACGTCGAGCAGCACCTGGACACGGGCGCTGAGGTTGGCCCCGGCCCAGGCCTGGAGCACGCCGTACATCGCTTCGGGCGCGGGCGGCCCGGCCGGGCGCGGGCCGGCGTCCGTGCGGGTGTCGCGCGGCCGATCGCCGAGCAGCTGCCCGGACGGCGTCCGGAACCCGCCATCCGCGAACGCCTTGGTGGCGGTCTGGTCGAGCAGCAGCCGCAGGAACCGTTCGGCCGCCGAGCGCGAGGCTTCCGAAGCGCGCGGGAGCACGACGTACGGGTAGTCGAAGCTCGGTACCCCGGCGGCGGGGTAGGCGGCGACGAGCTTGCGCGCCAGCACCGACTGCTCCGAAGCCGGCCACGCGGGGTACGGCTGCTTCACCGCCGAAAGCTTGCGGATCTCCTCGGTGAACGCCGCGGCCGGATCGGGCGCGTTCTTGGTCACCTGCTGCAGGCCGATCAGCGCCCCGATGGCGGCCGGGTCCCGGGCCGGGTCGGGCAGCCCGACCGGGCTCCCGGCGAGGACGTCGGCCCAGGACGGCGACTTCCCGGGCCAGCCGGCCCGCTTGGCGACGTCTTCGGTCAGCGCCAGCACCACCGGCGAACTCGCCACCGGCTGGCCGGACTCGGGGAGGTTCCACGCGCCACCGTCGCGGGCCTGCAGCAGCCAGGTGCTCGACTCCGGCACCCAGACGTCCGGGCCGTTCGCGCCGTTGGCCTCGAGCGCGGTCGCGGTGGCTGTCGACGGGCTCGCGGTGACGTCGACGGAGTAGCAGTCCCGCGCCGGGACGGTCCGGGCGAGCTCGGTCAGCACCGGCGCAATGTCCGGCGCGGCCGTCAGGTGCACCGGGGTCGTCGTGTCGCAGCCGCCGCCGGCCAGCCGGTTCTTCAGGTAGTCGAACCCGGCCCACGCCAACAGCGCGACCACCAGCAGCGCGCTCAGGACGACGACCCGCGCGTCGATCCGCCGGGCCCGCGCCGGGTGTGCCGCCATGCACGTCCTTCCGTGGTGAGGTGCTGGCAGCTTGCCAGCCGGGTGAGCGGGAAGCCAGTACCGGAAGCGGAACGTCACCACGGGTGCGTGAGCGTCCGGTGAAGGAATGACGTGCTGCGGCCGTTTTGGTGATTGACCGTGTGGTGACGCGGTTCGTGCTTGACCGCCGTCCCACACGGGTAATTGCACGATGGCGAACCCCGGAACGAAAGGCCAGCCCGTGCGCACCATGTACGACGCGGTGACGGCCGCGAACATCCCCGCGGACGCCCGGATGGTCGCGGGCTACATCGACCGGATCAAGCTGCCGCCCTGGACGCCCGCCGACTGGGCGCGGTTTCCCAACGCGGTCAAGGTGACCATCGTCAAGAAAGCGGTGACGAACGACGGGCACGTCCTCGACGTCGAGCCCGGCGACGCCACCCCGGCCGAAGCGCCGGGCTGGGTCCGGATGCGCCGCGCGGCGGGCGCGGACCCGACGATCTACTGCAACCTGTCGACCTGGCCGTCGGTGCGGGCGGCGTTCTCGTCCGCCGGTGTCGCCGAGCCGCACTACTGGATCGCGCACTACAACGGCGATCCCGCCATCCCGGCCGGCGCGGTCGCCAAGCAGTACCGCGGGAACGTCGCCCCCGGCTACGACGTGTCGTCCGTCGCCGACTACTGGCCCGGCGTGGACGGCTCCGGCCCATCGAGTGGAGTGGAGATCATGGAGCGCATCACCGTGACCCCGCCTAACGCCGCGGAGAACGCGGTGCGGGTGTTCCTGTCCGGCAGTTCCGCCGCGGCGGTCATCATCCGCCCCCGCCTCGGCGGCGACGGCTTCGCGAAGCCGATGTGGGTGGGCGACATCTACGCCTGGGGCAGCGACCACCAGGGTGTCGGCCACAACCCGACGAAGACGGGTGGGTACAACTCGAAGCTGACGTCGCACCGGCGCTACGACCTCCCGGGCGCGGTGTGGGCGGACATCAATTACAGCGCGGCCGAGCCGTTCGAGATCGACATCGTCGGGTAGGTCTCACGCGGGCGGCAGCGCGCGGCACAGCGCGTCGACGGCCGCGGGGTAGGCGTGTTCCGGCGGGGTCGCGTAGCCGACGACCAAGCCGTCCATTGTGGACATCGTGCTGTCCGGGTGGCGGAACGCGGCCAGGCCGTCCAGCGCCAGTCCCTGCCACGCCGCGGCCTTCAGCGCCGCTTTCTCGGTGCCCGGCGGGAGCCGCAGCACGGCGTGCAGGCCGGCGGCGATCCCGGTCGGCGTCACGTGTGGTGCCCGCTCGGCGAGCGCCGTGACCAGGTGGTCGCGCCGGCGGCGGTAGTGCTGGCGCATCCGGCGGATGTGCCGGTCGTACCCGCCCGCGGTCAGGAACTCGGCCAGGGTGAGCTGGTCGAGCACACTCGCCCAGGCCTCGCGCTCGCCTTTCGCGGCCAGCACCGGGTCGACGAGGTGCCCGGGCAGCACCAGCCAGCCCAGGCGCAGCGCGGGCGACAGGCTCTTGCTCACCGAGCCGACGTAGACGACGTGCTCGGGGTCGAGGCCCTGGACCGCGCCGACCGGCTTGCGGTCGTAGCGGAACTCGCCGTCGTAGTCGTCTTCGATGAGCACGCCGCCGGTCGCGCGGACGTGCCCGACGACCGCGGTGCGCCGGTCGTGGTGCAGCGGGCCGCCGGTCGGGAACTGGTGCGCGGGCGTCAGGAGCACCCTCGGGACGTCGAGGTCCTCCACGCGGGCGCCGCGATCGTCGAGGTCCAGCGGGATCGTCCGGACGCCGGCGGTGGCGAAGATCGAGCGGTGGAACGCGAGGCCGTAGGACTCGACGGCGAGCGGCCCGCTCAGCACGGCCGGGAACAGCAGCCGCAGGGCGTGCGCGAACCCCGAGCAGACGACGATCCGCTCCGGCGACGTCCGCACGCCGCGGGCGCGCGCGAGGTACTGGACGAGGGCTTCCCGCAGTTCCGGGCGGCCGCGCGGGTCGCCGGGGCCGAAGGCGTCGTGGGGCGCCACTCCGAGCGCGCGCCGGGCGGCGGCGAGCCATTCGGTGCGCGGGAACGCCGTCGCGTCCGGCTGCCCTTGGCGGAGGTTGTACGCCGGTTTCGCCGCGGCCGGTTTCCGGGCCGGCGCCCGGATCGGTTTCAGCGGCTCGGCCCGCTCGGCGACACGGGTACCGGAGCCCTGGACGGCGGTGAGCCACCCTTCGGCGACCAGCTCCGCGTAGGCGTCGGCGACGGTGTTGCGGGCCAGCCCGAGGTCGGTGGCGAGGGAGCGGTAGGGCGGCAACCGGGTGCCGGGGGTGAGCCGCCCGGCGCGGACGGCGTCCCGCAGCGCGGCGATGAGCGCGGCCCGCTTGCTGCCGGGGCCCAGCTCCAGGTGGAGGTCGCGCTCGCCGGAATTGACCCAGTCTTTTGCCACGGAAATGCACCATACACGTGGGTCAAACCGGCCGTAGGTTTCTGGTCATGACGAACTCCCGCATCAACTTCGCCAAGACCGCCCCGAAGGCCTTCAAGGCCCTGATCGGTTTCGACGCCGCGGCTCGCGCCGGGCTCGACCCCGCGCTGGTCGAGCTGGTCCAGATCCGCGCGTCGCAGCTCAACCGCTGCGCGTACTGCCTGCACATGCACACCTCGGACGCCCGCAAGGCCGGCGAAAGCGAGGAGCGGCTGCACCTGGTCGCGGTGTGGCACGAGGCCGGCCACTTCTTCAGCGCGAAGGAGCGGGCGGCGCTGGCGCTGACCGAAGCCGTCACGCAGATCGCCGGGGGTGTCCCCGACGACGTCTACACCCGGGCGCTCGAGGAGTTCGGCGAGGAGGAACTGGCCCAGCTCCTCGCGCTGATCTTCACGATCAACACGTGGAACCGCATCGCCATCACGACGGCGAAGGTGCCGGGCACGGACGAGCGGGTGGCCCGGTGAAGCGCCTGGCGTTGCTGGCCTTCGCCCAGCTGATCATTTCCCTGGACTACAACATCGTGTACGTTGCCCTGCCGGACATCGGCCGCGACCTCGGGTTCGGCGCCCAGAGCCTGCAGTGGGTGGTGAGCGCCTACGCCGTGGCGTTCGGCGGGGCGCTCCTGCTGGGCGGTCGGGCCTGCGACCTGTTCGGCCCGCGCCGGATGTTCGCGCTGGGGAGCCTGCTCTACGCGGTGTCGTCGCTGGCGGGCGGGCTGGCCGGCGATCCCGGCCTGCTCATCGCGGCCCGGGCCGGCCAGGGCCTGGGCGGGGCACTGCTCTTCCCGGCGACGTTGACGCTGGTCAGCACGTCGTTCGCGGCCGGCCGCGAGCGCAACCGCGCGTTCGCGGTGTGGGGAACGGCGGGCGGCAGCGGCATGATCCTCGGCTCGCTGCTGGGCGGGGTGCTGACGCAGGCGTTCGGCTGGGCGGCGGTGTTCTTCGTGAACGTCCCGCTGGCCACGGCCGCGGCGTTGCTCGCCTTCCGGTTGCTGGCCGCGGATCCCGCGCGGGAACCGGGCCGCCGCTTCGACCTCGCCGGCGCCCTGACGCTCGGCACGACCTTGGTGGTGTTCGCCCTGGTCGAAGGCCCGGAGCTGGGCTGGCTCCCGGTCTCGGGCGTGGCCGTGGCGGGCTGCGCGCTGCTGGGCGCGTTCGCCGTGGTCGAGCGCCGCAGCCGCGACCCGCTGCTGCCGCCCCGGCTGCTGCGGGACCGCAACCTCGGGACGGGGGTGGTGGTGACGTTCCTGTACATGGGCACGTTCGGCACGCTGCTGTACTTCCTGACGGGGTACTTCCAGGGCGTGCACGGCTACGGCGCGCTGGCCACGGGCTTGGCGTTCGGCGTCCCGATGCTGGCGATCGCGGCGGGCTCCCAGGCGGCCGGCCGCTGGGCGACCCGTTACGGGACCCGCCCGACGCTGGTGGCCGCGTTGGTGGTGGGCGGTGCCGGAGCGGTGGCGCTGGGGTGCGCGATGACGCTGGAGGCGTCGTACCCGGCGCTGGTCCCGGCGCTGGTGGTGCTGGGGCTGGGCCAGGGAGCGGGCTACACGCTGATGTTCGGCGCCGCGACAGCCGGGATCCCGGCGGCGGACCAGGGCGTGGCGTCCGGAGTGGCATCGACGGCCCAGCAGGTCGGCGGTTCGATGGGGCTGGCGGTGTTCGTGGCGGTGGCCAACGCGGGCACGCACGGGCTGTCGGGCGAAGCGCTGCGGGCGGCCACAGTGGACGGTCTGCGGACGGCGGTTTTCCTGGCCGCGGCGGGGATTGCGGTGACGGCGGTGGCGGCGTTGCGGTTCCGCGGGGCCGCGCGGGCGGCTGTGGTGGCGGCCTGAGCAGCCCCCGGTTTCCACGCTAGCGGAAGGGGCCGACGGTTTCCGGGGCCGGACCGCCCGCTCCGCCCCGTTTTCCCCAAGCTGGTGCGGAAGGGCCACCATCCCCCGGGTGGTGGCCCTTCCGCGGTCCCCTCGGCCGGCTCAGTCCGCGAGCGCCAGCAGGTCCTCCTGCGGCACGACCGGCTCCTCGGCCGGCCGCTTCCGGGCCACCAGGCCGCTGATCGCGATCAGCAGGCCCAGCACCGCGATCCCGGTGACCACGCTCAACGCCGGCGTCAGCCCGGTCAGCAGCGCGGCGGGCGAGGCTTCACGGCCGCCGTTGGCGGTCAGGACCGCCGTCACCACCGCGAGCCCGATCGCGCCGCCGACCTGCAGGGACGTGTTCAGCAGGCCGCCGGCCAGCCCCTGCTCGTCGTCCGCGATGCCGGCCGTGGCCTGGATGTTGAGTGACGAGAAGGCCAGCGTGAAGCCGATGCCCAGCAGGATCATGCTCGGCAGCACGCTGCCCGCGTACCCCGAGTGCTCGTCGATGCGCAGGAACAGCGCGTACCCGATGACGTGCGAGACCACGCCCGCGAAGATCGTGCGCGGCGTGCCGACCCGGTCGATCAGCGGCTCGATGCGCGGGGAGCCGAACGCCACGATCAGCGCCGCCGGCAGGAAGCCCAGCGCCGTCTGCAGCGCCGACCAGCCCAGGACCCGCTGCAGGTACAGCATCACGACGAACTGGAAGCCGATGTACGCGCCGAAGAACAGGGCGCCACCGAGGTTCGCGCGGGCCAGCGGGCCCGAGCGCAGGATGCCCAGGCGCAGCAACGGGTGACGGCTGCGCTTCTCGATGACCACGAACGTCACCAGCAGGGCGAGGGCGACGGCGAAAGTGATCAGCGTGCGCGGGGCCGCCCAGCCGATCTCCGGTGCCTCGACGACGCCGAACACCAGCAGCAGCGAGCCGGCCGCGCCGGTGATGGCACCCGGGAAGTCGTAGCCGCGGCCTTCTTCGGCGCGGTACGACGGGATCAGCTTCCACGCCGCCACCAGCGCGACCAGCGCGATCGGGGCGGGCAGCAGGAACGTCCAGCGCCAGCCGACTTCGGTCAGCAGGCCGGAGAACACCAGGCCGGCGGAGTAGCCGCTGGCGCCGAACACGGCGAAGATGCTGATCGCCTTGTTGCGGGCCGGGCCCTCCTGGAACGTCGTGGTGATGATGGACAGCGCGGCCGGCGCGGTGAAGGCGGCGGCCAGGCCCTTGATGAACCGGCTCGCGATGAGCAGGGCACCGTCGTCGACGAGGCCGCCGAGCAGCGAAGCCAGCGCGAACACGGCCACGGCGACGAGGAACACCCGGCGGCGGCCGAGCAGGTCGGCGGTGCGGCCGCCGAGCAGCAGCAGGCCGCCGTAGCCGAGGACGTACCCGCTGACGACCCATTGCAGCGCGTTGGTGGACAGGCCGAGGTCGGCCTGGATGGCCGGGAGCGCGACCCCGACCATCGACACGTCGAGCGCGTCGAGGCCGATGACGATCGAGACGGTGAGCAGGACACCCCAGAGACGTGCGTCCCACCGCGTTGAAGTGGTGGACAAGGACACGGAAGAGCTCATGACGGCGACATTACATGCACGCGCATTTAATGTCCAAGCATTTAATGCGCTTGCATCTGATGTCTGCGCATGCTAAGTTGGTCGCCGTGAGCGACGTCGCCGAGAAGGAACTGGTCCAGGAGTGGCACGAGCTGCTGGCCCGCTACTCGGCCGTGTTCGGCAAGCTGGAGTGCCGCCTCCAGGAGCGCCACGGCATCGGCGCGAACGAGTTCGAGGCCCTGGAGCGCGTCGCGACCGGCGAGTCCAAGTGCCGCTCGGCGGACCTCACCGAGGCGATCCACCTGAGCCAGAGCGCCACCTCCAGGCTGGTCGCCCGCCTGGAGAAGGAGGGCCTGGTCGAGCGAGCCCTGTGCGAGATGGACCGGCGCGGCATCTTCGTGACGATCACGGACGCCGGCCGCGAGAAGTACCTCGCGGCGAAGCAGACGCACCGCGAGGTACTGGCGGAATTCCTGCGCTAGCCGGTCGGGCCCTCGATCGCCTTCACCGGCCGGGGGCCATCAACGCATCGCTCGCCCCAGGCAACCAGACACAGCGGCGCGGGCCCGCGCACCCGGCACCGCACGGCCCCGCCCCACAACGGCCGCCCTGCCGCGACCACCCGACCAGCCACCGCACGAAGCGATCAGCCGGTCGGGCCCTCGATCGCCTTCACCTGGATCTGCTGCTGCCCGCCCGCAGCCCGGGTCACCGTCAACGTCAGCTGGTCGCCTGGGTGGTGGGTGTCCATCACGTTCGTCAACGTCGTCGCCGAGCTCACCGGCTTGCCGTCGATGGCCGTGATCACATCGCCCGCCACGAGGCCGGCCTTCTGGGCCGGGCCGCGCTGGACGACCTCGCGGACCCTGGCTCCTCCCTGGCCGTCCGTCACCGAGACGCCGATGAACGCCGTCTTGCCGATGTGGATCTTGTCCGTGGCCTGGCCCGCGACGATCTTGTGGGCGATGTCGACCGCCTGGTTGATCGGGATGGCGAACCCCTGGCCCGTGCCGCCGCTGCGGCGGCCGTTCAGCTGGTAGCCGGTCGAGGCCGCGGTGTTGACACCGATGACCTGGGCGTTCGCGTTGACGAGCGGGCCCCCCGAGTCACCTGACTCGATGTTCGCCCGGACCTGGATGAGCCCGGTGAGCTGCTCGGACGAGCCACTGGACTCGTCCGACGCCGTGATCGACTGGTCCAGGGCCGTCACCGTGCCCGGGGCCGGCACCGGGTCGCCGCCGCGGCCGCCCGCGTTGCCGAGGCCGAGGATCTGGTCGCCCACCTGGGTCGTCGACGAGTCGCCGATCGACGCCGTCGGCAGGCCGGAGGCGTCCCGCAGCTGCAGGACCGCGATGTCCTCGGTGCGGTCGTAGCCGACGACCTCCGCCTGGTACGTGTCGCCGGTGCCGATGCTGGTCACCTTGATGCTGGTCGCGCCGGCCACGACGTGGTTGTTGGTCAGCACCTCGCCGTCGGCCGTGAGCACGATGCCGGTGCCCGCCGCGGCCGCGCCCTGGAGCCCGAGCTCGGTGTTGATGTTCACGATCGCCGGGTTGACCTTGGCCGAGACGGCGTCGACGTCCAGGACCGTCTTGGCCTCGCTCGGCTGCCCGGAGAAGCCGAAGTTCTGGTTGCCGCCCGCGGTGGGCGCGTTCGCCCCGGAGATCAGGTGCCCGATCCCCAGCCCGGCGACCACGGCCAGCGCAATCGCGACGATCGCGACGCTCAGCGCGCGAACCGGGTGACGCTTGCGCGGCGGCTGGTAGGCGGGCTGCGGGTAGGCGTAGCCCGGCTGGGTGTAGGGCTGCTGCGGGTACGGGCGCCCCCACTGGTCACGCGGCTGCTCGTAGTAGCCCTGCTCCCCGGGCGGCCGGTACTCGTAGCCGGAGTCCTGCGGATACCCGTTCCGGCCGTAGAAGTCCGGCGAGTACCCGCCCTGGCCGTAGCCGTACGGGTACTCGCCGCCGCCCTGCGGTCCTCGGTCGTACTCGCTCATGCACAGCTCCAGCTCTCGACAAGCCTCCGGCCCTACCAGGAAACGCCTCGATCCTGAGAATTTCCTGGTGCGCTTCCATGGACTTGCTGTGGATTACCCGTTCGAGAGCCGGGCGTGACCCGACGTGACCGGCGTTACCCGCTCAGCGCCGGATCCGCTCCATGCCGGGGTCGACCAGTGGCTCGGCGGCCACGGTGGCCGCGACCCGGCGGCCGAAGTACTCGATCTCCACCCGGCTGCCGACGTCCGCCGACGCCGGGAGCCACGCGTAGGCGATCGGCCGCCCGACGGTGTACCCGTACGCCGCACTCGTGACGTACCCCGAGGCCACGCCGTCGACGAACACCGGTTCCTTGCCGAGCACGACCGTGCGGCCGTCGTCGATCGTCAGGCACCGCAGCCGCCGCGACGGCGTCCGGCCCTCGATCGCCTCCCGGCCCAGGAAGCCGCCCTTCGCCGGGCGCACGGCGAAGTCGACGCCGGCCTCATACGGGTCGTGCTCGGTCGTCATGTCCGTGCCCCACAGCCGGTAGCCCTTCTCCAGCCGCAGGCTGTTGAACGCCGCCCGCCCGGCCGCGATGACGCCGAGGGGCTGCCCGGCCGCCCACAGCGCGTCCCACAGCCGCAGGCCGTTGTCCGCGCCGGTGTAGATCTCCCAGCCGAGTTCGCCCACATAGGACAGTCGCATCGCGACCACCGGCACCCCGGCGATCCGCGCCTTGCGCGCCCGGAAGTACTTGAGCCCAGCGTGCGAGAAGTCCTCACGGGACAGCGGCTGCACGAGATCGCGCGCCAGCGGCCCCCACACGCCGAGGCAGCACGTCCCGCCGGTGGTGTCCCGGACCCGCACCCCGGCCGGCGCGTGCTTGACGAAGTGGTCGACGTCGATGTTGCCGTTGATCCCGACCTGGAACACCTCGGGCTCGAGCCGCGCCACCGTGACGTCGCTGCGGATGCCTCCGGCGTTGTCCAGCATCAAGGTGTACGTCACCGAGCCGACCGACTTGTCCAGCTGGTTGGTGGTCAGCGACTGCAGGAATTCGAGGGATCCCGGGCCGCTGATCTCCACGCGCTTGAGCGGCGTCATGTCGTAGAGCGCGACGCCGTTGCGCGTCTGCCACGCTTCGGCCGCCGCGATCGGCGAGTGGAACTGCGCCGACCACGCGTCCCGCGCCGGCGGGTGGGCGTCGTGCGGCAGCTTCTTGAGCAAGGGCGCGTTGGCCTCGAACCAGTGCGGCCGCTCCCAGCCGCCCGCCTCCAGGAACACCGCGCCCAGCTCCCGCTGCCGCGCGTGGAACGGCGTCACGCGCAGGTCGCGCGGGGACAGTTTGGGCTGCAACGGGTGCAGGATGTCGTAGACCTCGACGAAGTTCTGCTGCGCCGTCTCGTGGACGTACGAGGGCGCGAGCTGGACCTCCTCGAAGCGGTGGACGTCGATGTCGTGGGTGTCCACTTCGGAATGCCCGGCGACGAGCAGTTCGGCGACCGCCTTGGCGATGCCCGCCGAGTGCGTCACCCAGATCGCCTCGGCGAGCCAGAACCCGCGGACGTCGGCCGACTCGCCGACCAGCGACTGGCCGTCCGGGGTGAAGGAAAAGATGCCGTTGAAGCCCTCCTCGACCTTGGTCTGCCGCAGCGCGGGCAGGAGCAACTGGCTCTGTTCCCACGACGGCGCGAAGTCGTCCTCGGTGAAGGGCAGCATGGACGGCATGGCCGTCTCGGTCACCGCCGGATCCAAAGTGGACTCGTCGACCGGCATGGGCCGGTGGGCGTAGGAACCGATGCCGAGCCGGTCGCCGTGTTCGCGGAAGTACAGGTCCTGATCCTGGTGGCGCAGAATCGGCAGGCTCGCTTCGACCTCGTCGGTGGTGCGCCCGACGAGTTCGGCGACCTGCCCGGTCTTGACGTACTGGTGGGCCAGCGGCAGCAGCGGGACGTCCATGCCGGCCATCGCGCCGATCTCGCGGCCCCAGAACCCGGCGCACGAGACGACGACGTCGGCCAGGAAGTCGCCCTGGTCGGTCCGGACGCCGGTGACCCGCCCGCCCTCTTGCAGAACATCGGTGACCCGCGTGGAACCGATGAACCGGGCGCCCCGCGAACCCGCGCGTGCGGCCAGCACCTCGACGGCCTTGGCGGCCCGCGCGAGCCCGTCGGTCGGGACGTGCAGCGCGCCGAAGATCCGCGAACCGTCCAGGAGCGGCCACCGCTCGACACACTCGGAGGCGTCGATCAGCGCGCCCGGCACGCCCCACGACGTCGCCCAGCCGTGCTTGCGCTTGAGGTCCTCCCAACGCGCCGGGGTGGTCGCCACCTCCATGCCGCCGACCTGGAGGAAGCAGTCCAGCTCCAGGAACTTCGCCACGGTGTACTTCGCGAAGTCCGTCATCGCCTTGGACGCGTTGGTCTGGAACACCAGGCCGGGCGCGTGCGAGGTGGATCCGCCGGTGCGCGGCAACGGGCCCCGGTCGAGCACGGTGACGTCGGTCCAGCCGCGGGCGGTCAGCTCGTCGGCCAGGTTCGCGCCGACGATGCCGGCGCCGATGATCACGACCTTCGGTGCACTCATGGCGGAACTCCTTCTACCGGAAGACGACGGTGCTGTTGCCGTTGAGCAGGACGCGGCGTTCGCAGTGCCAGCGGACCGCGCGCGAGAGGGCGAGCGCTTCGGCGTCCCGGCCGACGGTCACGAGCTCGCGCGGCGAGTACGTGTGGTCGACCCGCTGCACCTCCTGCTCGATGATCGGGCCCTCGTCGAGGTCGGGCGTGACGTAGTGCGCGGTCGCGCCGACGTACTTGACGCCGCGGTCGTAGGCCTGGTGGTAGGGCTTGGCGCCCTTGAACCCGGGCAGGAACGAGTGGTGGATGTTGATCGCGCGGCCTTCGAGCTTCTGGCACAGCTCGTTGGACAGGACCTGCATGTACCGGGCGAGCACGACGAGATCGGCGGAGTACTTCCCGACCAGGTCGAGCAGCCGCTGCTCGGCCTCCGGCTTGGTGTCCGGCGTGACCGGGACGTGCACGAACGGCACCCCGGCCGCCTCGGCCATCGGCCGCAGGTCCTCGTGGTTCGAGACGACCACCGCGATCTCGGCGCCGAGGCCGCCCGCGCGCGAGCGGAAGAGCAGGTCGTTGAGGCAGTGCCCGAACTTCGACACCATCACGAGGACCCGCGGCGGGGTGCCGTCGGAGAAGCCGAACTCCATGCCGAAGTCGCCGGCCACCGGGGCGAACGCCCGGGTCAGGTCGTCCACTGTGGCCGGTTCGGTGCAGGTGAAGGACGTGCGCAGGAACAGCGAGCCGCGGACGTCGTCGTCGAACTGCTGGTGCTCGACGATGTCGCAGCCCTGCCCGACCAGGAACGTCGTGACGGCGTGGACGATGCCCGAGCGTTCCGGGCACTTGAGCGTCAGGGTGAAGGTCACGGGACGTACTCCAGACTCGCGTCGGCCAGCCAGGCCCGGAAGTAGTCCGAAAAGGACTGCCGGACGAGGATCGTGTAGCCCTCGTCTCGGACCATCAGCACGATGCCGGTGCGCGCGAACAGCGTCTGGACGCAGGTGCCCGGCGGCGACACCGCCAGGTCGATCGAGCACCCGTGCGCCAGCACGTCGGCCGCGTGCGACCCGGTGAGCCGCACGACGTTCCGCTGCGCCGAGACATCCACCACGGCGTCGCATTCACGAGAGAGCACCGCTTCCAATTCGGCCTGGCGGCCGGGTTCGGCGAGGACGAGGTATTCGTCGGGGCCCATCCAGAGGATTTCGACGTCGTTGCCGCTGGTGAAGGTGCACGCACCGGGCAGCGGGACGCCGAGGAGCGACTCGCCCTCGCGGAGGCGGACGGTGAGCTGGGTGCGGAACGGTTCGTCGACCGCGTCAACCGTCACGGCGGGCTCCTTCCTTGTCGAAGAGGACGGATTCGGTCACGGTCACCGGCACCACCTGGTCCCCGACCGGCACGTACAGCGTCTCGCCGATCCGCTCCCGGCCGGAGCGCACCAGGGCGAGCGCGAAGGTGCGGCCGAGGGCGGCGCTGTCGTAGCTGGAGGTGACGTGGCCGAGCATCCGCACCGGCGGCTCGGGCACGGTCTCGGATTCGATGATCTGCGAGCCTTCGGGCAGCAGCACCGACGGATCGACCGGCAACAGGCCGACGAATTGCTTGCGGTCGGGCCGATTGTTCTCCGCGCGGGCGAACGAGCGCTTGCCGATGAAGTCGGCTTTCTTCTTCGACACCGCCCACGACATGCCGAGGTCCTGTGGGGTGACCGTGCCGTCGGTGTCCTGGCCGATGATCGGGTAGCCCTTCTCGGCGCGCAGGACGTGCATGGTCTCGGTGCCGTACGGCGTCGCCCCCTGGTCCACGATGGCCTGCCAGAGCGCCGGTCCGTGCCACGACGGGACGTTGATCTCGTAGGCCAGCTCACCGGAGAAGCTGATCCGGCAGACGCGCGCCGGCAGGCCGGCGACCTCGGCGTCCTGCCAGGTCATGAACCCGAAGGCCTCGTTGGAGACGTCGAGGCCCGGCGCCAGGCGGCCGAGGACTTCCCGCGAGCGCGGGCCGACCAGCGGGATCGTGGTCCAGTGCTCGGTGACCGAGGTCGCGTAGACGCGCCGGTGCGGCCACTCCGTCTGGAGCCACTCCTCCATCCATTCGAGGACCTTCGCCGCGTTGCCGGTGGTCGTGGTGACCAGGAACCGCTCCTCGCCGACGCGGATCACGGTCCCGTCGTCGAGCACCATGCCGTCGACGCCGCACATCACGCCGTAGCGGATCCGGCCGACCTTCAGGGTGCTCATCAGGTTCGTGTAGAGCATGTCGAGGAACCAGCCCGCGTCCGGACCCTGGACGTCGATCTTGCCCAGGGTGGACCCGTCCATGCACGCGACGTCGTTGCGGGCCGCGCGGCACTCGCGTTTCACGGCGTCGGCCATCGACTCGCCGGGCCGCGGGTAGTACCACGGCCGCTTCCACTGGCCGACGTTCTCGAACTCGGCGCCGTGCTCGACGTGCCACGGGTGGATCGTCGTGACGCGCACGGGATCGTGCAGCTCGCCGCGGTTCCGCCCGGCCAGCGCGGCGAACGGCACCGGCGTGTACGGCGGCCGGAACGTCGTCGGACGGCGGTCGGCGAGGTCGACGCCCAGCGCCTCGGCGGTGATGCCGGCGGCGAGCATGCCGGACGTCTTGCCCTGGTCGTGCGCGGTGCCGATGGTCGTGTACCGCTTGACGTGCTCCAGCGAGCGCAGCCCGGCACCGGTGGCACGCAGGACGTCGGACACCGTGGCGTCGCGCTGCTGGTCGACGAACCGGGTGTCCACTTCGGACTCCGGTGCGGGCACCTGCCAGAGCACCTCGGTCTCCGGCAGTCCTTCGCCCGCGGCCGCGCCCACGACGGTCACGTTCGGCAGGTCGCCGGCCGGGACGTAGGCACCGAGTTCCGGGGCGTACCGGAGGGTGCCGCGAGCCTGGCTGTAGAGGTGCACGGCCGGGTTCCAGCCGCCGGAGACGAGCAGCAGGTCGCACTCGACCCGCTCCCCTTGCAGCTCGCCCAGCTTGGCGACGTGGGCGGCCGTGATGTGGGTGTCGCCGCCGGTGCCGATGACGCCGCGGCCCTCGCGGGCGTCGACGATCCGCACGATCTCGGCCCCGGCCGCCGCCAGGTCGGAGGCGGCTTCGTAGGCGGAGTCGTTGGTGGTGAACACGACCACGCGCCGCCCGGCGAGGACGCCGTACCGGTTCAGGTACGTGCGCGCGGCCGAAGCGAGCATGATGCCGGGGCGGTCGTTGTCCGGGAAGACGATCGGCCGCTCGTGCGCACCGGTGGCGACGACGATCCGCTTCGCCCGGATCCGCCACACCCGCTGCCGCGAGATGCGCTCCGGAGGTTCGCCCCGGCGCTCCAGGGCGAGCACGAACCCGTCGTCGTAGATGCCGAACGCCGTGGTGCGCGAGAGGAACCGGACACCCTCCGGCGCCTCGCCGTCGGGCTGGTCGTCCACGAGCAGGACCCGGCCTTCCGCCGCAGCGGCGGCGGCTCGCCCGGCGGGGCCGGCGCCGATGACCAGGACGTCGCAGTGGGCGTGCTTGGCGTCGTACCGCGCCGGGTCCGGTTCGGTGGCCAGGCGGCCCTGACCACGCAGGCCACGGGCTTCCAGGCCGTCGTACAGCTCGACCGTCGTCGCCGAAAGCATCGGCTCGGGGAACGGCTTTTCGATCTGCACCAGGGCGTTCGCATCCTCGACGCCGGCGCCCATGATGCCGCGCGGCCGGCCGTACTTGATGCTGGTCGCCACGTGGTGGATGCCGTTGGCCAGCAACGCGGACGCCAGGGTGTCGCCGAGGTAACCGGTCAGTTCCCGGCCGTCGAAGGTGAACTTGAGCGGAACGCCGGACAGCCGGGTCATGAGATCACCGGCCGGGGCTCGTCGAGGCGATAGACCGCCCGGAGGTCGTGGGTACGGGTGTCGCGGACGGCGTTGAACCACCGGCGGCAACCCGCGGAGTGGCTCCACCGCTCGGCAAACGGCCCGCTCGGGTTGTCGCGGAAGAAGACGAACTTCGCCCACTCCTCGTCCGACAGTGCCGAGGGATCCGCCGGGTAGGCGACGTGCGCTTGGCCGCCGTAGTGGAACTCGGCTTCCTCGCGCGGCCCGCACCACGGGCAAGGGATCAGCTGCATCGAAGCTCCTAGTGGGCCACGGCGGCGGCGCCGTGCTCGTCGACGAGGGCACCGGTGGTGAACCGGTCGAGGGCGAAGGGCTCGGCGTACTCGTGCGGCTTCCCGCGCGCGATGGTCCGCGCGAAGACGTCCCCGACACCGGGGGTGGCCTTGAAGCCGCCGGTGCCCCAGCCGCAGTTGAGGAACAGGTTCTCCACCGGCGTCAGGCCGATGATCGGGGACGCGTCCGGGCTGGTGTCGACGATCCCGGCCCAGGTCCGCAGCAGGTGCGCCCGCGCGAACACCGGGAACAGCTCCAGCGCGGCCGCCATCTGCTGCTCGATGATGTGGAACGAACCGCGCTGACCGTAGCCGTTGTAAGAGTCGATACCGGCGCCCATCACGAGTTCGCCCTTGTGCGCCTGGGAAACGTAGACGTGCACGGCGTTCGACATGACGACCGTCGGGTGGATCGGCTCCAGCAGCTCGGACACCAGCGCCTGCAACGGGTGCGACGTCAGCGGCAGGTCGAGACCCACCATGCGGGCCAGCACCGACGTGTGCCCGGCCGCGCACAGCGCCACCTTGCCCGCGGCGATCCGGCCCCTCGACGTCTCGACGCCGGTGACCCGCCCGCCGCTCGTGGTGATGCCGGTGACCTCGCAGTTCTGGATGAGGTCGACGCCCATCTCGTGCGCCGCGCGGGCGAATCCCCAGGCCACGTAGTCGTGCTTCGCGATGCCCGCGCGCGGCTGGAAGGTCGCGCCGAGCACCGGGTAGCGGACGTCCGGCGAGGTGTTGACGATCGGGCAGATCTCCTTGACGCCGTCGGCGTCCACCCACTCGGCGTCGATGCCGTTGAGCTTGTTGGCCTCGACGCGCCGGACGCTGTCGCGGACGTCCTGCAGGCTGTGCGCCAGGTTCAGCACCCCGCGCTGGCTGAACAGGATCGGGTAGCCGAGGTCCTCTTCGAGGCCTTCCCACAGCTTGAGGGAGTGCTCGTAGATGCCGGAGCTCTCGTCCCAGAGGTAGTTGGAGCGGATGATCGTGGTGTTGCGGGCCATGTTGCCGCCGGCGAGCCAGCCCTTTTCGAGCACGGCGACGTTCGTGACACCCTGCTTGGCCAGGTAGTACGCGGTGGCGAGGCCGTGCCCGCCGCCACCGACGATGACCACGTCGTAGCTCTTGCGCGGCTCGGGGTTGTCCCAGAGGAAGTCCGGGTGCTCCGGCAGATCGGTCATCGAGCGTCCTCCGAGGACTGGTCGACTTCTGATATATCAATCGTCGATGTAGGCTAAGCGCCATGCACCCGCAGGTCAATCCCCCGTCGCTGGCCGAACAGGCGTACCTGTTCGTCCGTGATCGCTTGGTCATGCTGGACATCCCGCCGGGTTCGCCGCTCAACGAGGAGGAGCTCGGCACCGCACTCGGCATGGGCCGGACGCCGATCCGCGAGGCGCTGAAGCGGCTGGAGTCCGAACGGCTGGTCGTCGCCTACCCGCGGCGCGGGACGTTCGCCACCGACGTCAACATCTCCGACCTCGCGCACATCTCCGAGGTCCGGCGCACCCTCGAACCGATGGCGACGGCCGCCGCGGCCGAACGCGCGACCGAAGCCGACCGGGCCGCGCTGACCGAGCTGCGCGCGCAGCTCGACGCGGGTGCCCCGGACCGGGGCAACGCCGAACTGCTGCGCACCGACCTCGCCCTGCACCGGGCGATCTACCGGTGCGTGCACAACCCGTTCCTCGAGGACACGCTGATCCGGTACGACAACCTGGCCACCCGGATCTGGTGCGTGTTCGTGCCCCGGCTGTCCGGGATGGCCGGCCACGTCGACGAGCACGTCCCGCTCCTCACCGCGATCATCGAGGGTGACGCCGAAAAGGCGGCCGCGTTGACGCAGGCGCACGTCACCGGGTTCGAGGCCGCCATCCGCGCGCTGATCTGAGCCCAAGCCCTCGTGAGTGGTAAGGCGGGTTAGAACCCGCCTTACCACTCACGACAGGCGGGTGCGGACCCAGTCGTGGAACGCGCCGATGTGGTGCTCACTGGGCACGAGCACACCCCCGTTGGCGTACGACCGCGAGTCCATCGCGAGCTGGCAGCGTTCGCACGCCTCGAAGTCCTGCAGGTTGACCCGGTGGAACAGCTCGACCGACCGGCTCAGGTCGCGGCCCGAGGAAACCACCTCGGGCAGGTACAGCCAGTCGCAGCGGACCAGCGTCCGGTCCGGGGCCAGGGGGAACATCCGGTGCAGGATGACGTGGTCCGGGACGAGGTTGACGAACACGCCCGGCTTGATGGTGATCGCGTAGTACTTGCGGTCCTGCGCTTCGGTGACGCCGGGGAGGCGGTCGACGCCTTCGCTGCCGTCGACGGTGAAGCCCTTGATGTCGCCGCCGAATTCGGCGCCGTGGCCGACGTAGTACTGCGCGGCGTACCCGTCGGCGAACTCCGGGAGGACCTCGGTGAGCTCGGGGTGGATCGTCGCGCAGTGGTAGCACTCCATGAAGTTCTCGATGATCTGCTTCCAGTTCGCCTTCACGTCGTACTCGATGCGCTTGCCCAGCGCGAGGCCGTCGATGCCGTAGGCGTCGATCTCGGTCGGGCCGCCGAGCCGTTCGGTGACGGCGCCGATCACGGTCTCTTCGAACGACGGCGGCTCGCCGGCCAGGCAGACCCAGGCGTAGCCGAGCCATTCCCGCAGGTGGACCTTCGTCAGGCCGAACTCGGTGCGGTCGACGTCCGGCATGCCGGTGAGGTTCGGCGCGGCGATCAGCTTGCCGTCGAGGCCGTACGTCCAGGCGTGGTACGGGCACTGGAAAGCGCGCTTGACGGTACCGGTTTCGGACGTGCAGAGCCGGGCGCCGCGGTGGCGGCAGACGTTGAGGAACGCGCTGAGTTTGCCGTCCCGGCCCCGCGAGACGAGCACGCTCTCCTTGCCGATCTGGACCGTCTCGAACGCTCCCGGCCCGGCGAGGTCGGCGCTGCGCACGGCGCAGAACCAGTCCGCCTCGAAGATCTTCGCCTGTTCGGCCGCGAAGATCGCCGGGTCGGTGTAGGCGGCGCCGGGCAGGGTGGCGAGCAGGCTCGGCGGGAGATCGATTGCGGTCACCGGCGTGGTCCTCTCCGCGGATCAGTTCGGGAGTAGTTGCGCAGAACGCGTCTTGTTGCTCACTCCGGAACAGAGTGACTGCTGCTCGGACCGCCTGTCAACCCAAGCTTTTCAGTGCCCCGCCACGGCTTTCACCCACACGGCGGGACGAAACCCGTAACTCGCGTGATCAGAACCCGCACTCGCGTGATGGAGGACGTAACTCGCGAGTCACGTCCCCCATCACGCGAGTCACGTCTTCAATCACGCGAGCGCGGAGTTGCGGGGCCGTCGATGGCGCGGCGGAAGAGGGTTTCGATCTCGTCGCGGGTGGGGCGGGGGTCGGCCAGCGCGGCTTGCATGAGGAGGCCGCAGAACAACCCGGCCAGGAGACGGCCGGTGAGCGGGTCCGTCCGGGAGCCGAAGAACGCGATCAGGGCGTCGTCCCAGGCCGCGCTCGCCTTGCGCAGGGCCGGCCGGTGCAGGGCCGCGACGTACAGGTCGTACTCCACGACGGTGTCCCGGTACTGCTCGTTGATGTAGCCCATCACCAGGTCGGCGAGCGCGGCGGCGAAGTCGGCGTCCGGCGGGAGCGCGGACTCCCACTCCTTCAGCGCGTGGACGTTCTTCTCGGCCGCCTCGTGCAGGGCGACCTCGAGGAGGTCGTCCAGGGTCGCGAAGTGATAGGTCGTCGAGCCGAGCGGGACGCCGGCCGCGGCCGCCACCGACCGGTGCGTGACGCCGTCGATCCCCCGCTGCGCGACCACCTCGATCGCCGCCTGGGCGATCCGCGCGCGCCGCTCGGGGTCGTTCGGACCGCGGCGCCGCGTCGCGCCGGGTTCGCTCTTCGCCATCGAGCCCCCTTGTGGACATCTGTACACACTTCGCGTACAAATGTACGCACTCTCGACGCGAAGCAGCCACTACCGCTCCGGGAAGGGCCGCATGTTCGATGTGCTCAACCCCGCCACCGGCCAGGTCATCGAGACCCTCGCCGAGGCGGGCGACCAGGAGGTCGGCGCCGCGGTCGAAGCTGCCCGAACGGCCTTCGACCAGGGTCCCTGGCGCCGGACCACCGCCGGCGAACGCGCGCAGCTCCTCCGCAGGACCGCCGATCTGCTGGTCCGCGACCGCGAGGAGCTGGCCCGCACCGAGAGCCTCGACACGGGCAAGACGCTCGGCGAAGGCCGGATCGACATCGACGACGTGACGAACGTCTTCCGCTACTACGCCGACCTCGCCGACAAGGAGGCCGGACGCCTGGTCGACGCGGGCAGCGCGACCGTCGTCAGCCGGATCGTGCACGAACCGGTCGGCGTCTGCGCCCTCATCGCGCCCTGGAACTACCCCCTGCTCCAGATGTCCTGGAAGGTCGCGCCCGCCCTCGCCGCCGGCAACACCGTGGTGCTCAAACCCAGCGAAGTCACCCCGCTGACCACGATCAAGCTCGTCGCCCTGCTGGAAGAAGCGGGCGTGCCGGACGGTGTGGTCAACCTCCTGCTCGGCGACGGCCGCGTCGGCGCGGCGATGGTCGAGCACCCGGGCGTCGACCTGGTCTCGTTCACCGGCGGCTACTCGACCGGCGAGAAGATCATGACGGCCGCCGCGAAGGGCGTCCGCCGGGTCGCCCTCGAGCTCGGCGGCAAGAACCCGAACGTCGTCTTCGACGACGCCGGCTACGAAACCGCCCTCGACTACGCCCTGATGGCCGCCTTCGTCCATTCCGGACAGGTCTGCTCGGCGGGCGCCCGGCTGATCGTCCAAGACGGAATCCACGACCGGTTCGTCGCCGACCTCGCCGCACGCGCCGACCGCATCCGCGTCGGCGACGGCCTGGACCCGGCGACCGAGACGGGCCCGCTCGTCTCGGCGCAGCACCGCGCCAAGGTCGAGAGCTACCTCGAAGGCGCTCTCAAGGACGGCGCGACGCTGCGAGCGGGTGGCAAGCGTCCCGAAGGACCCGAGTACGAAGGCGGTTTCTTCCTGCGCCCCACCGTGTTCTCCGACTGCACCAGGGACATGACGATCGTCCGGGAAGAGGTCTTCGGCCCGGTCGTCACCGTGGAACGGTTCACCGACGAGGCCGAAGCCATCGCGCTGGCCAACGACACCGAGTACGGGCTCGCCGGAGCCGTGTGGACGTCGGACGCGTCCCGCGCCCAGCGGGTCGCCGGGGCCCTGCGCCACGGCACCGTGTGGATCAACGACTACCACCCCTACCTGCCGCAGGCGGAGTGGGGTGGTTTCGGCAGATCGGGCATCGGCCGCGAACTCGGGCCGTCCGGGCTGGCCGAGTACCAGGAGAGCAAGCACATCTACCAGAACATCGATCCCGCTCCGCAGCACTGGTTCAAGGGCTGAACCCACCCCTTCCCCCACCACGTGAGGACGCACGCGATGACCACTCAGGAAAAACCGGCGGGCGGGGGGCCTGCTCCCGACGACAGCTCCGAACTCGAGAAGTTCGGCTACCGCCAGGAACTCGAGCGCTCGCTCGGCTCGTTCTCCAGTTTCGCCGCCGGGTTCAGCTACATCTCGATCCTGACCGGGGTGTTCCAGCTCTTCTTCTTCGGCTTCGGGTCGGGTGGCCCGGCCTTCATCTGGACCTGGCCGCTGGTCTTCATCGGCCAGTTCGCCGTCGCCCTGTGCTTCGCCGAGCTCGCCGGGCAGTTCCCGCTCGCCGGCTCGGTGTACCAGTGGGCCAAGCAGATCGCGAAACCGGCGACGTCGTGGCTGGCCGGCTGGATCATGATCATCGGCGCGATCGTCACGGCGGCGGCCGTCGCGGTCGCCTACCAGATCATCCTGCCGCAGGTCTCGACCGCGTTCCAGATCGTCGGCAGCGACGAAGACGCCGGTCTGACGTCGACCCCCGGCGGCGCGCAGAACGCCATCATCCTGGCCCTGGTGCTGGTCGTGTTCGCCACGATCGTCAACATCATCGGCGTCAAGCTGATGGCGAAGATCAACAACTTCGGCGTCGCGGTGGAGCTCGGCGCGAGCATCCTCCTCGTGATCGCGCTGGCCATCCACATCAAACGCGGCCCCGGCCTCGTGTTCGACACCGCCGGCACCGGCGAGGGTCACTCGTTCGGGTACCTCGGGGCGTTCCTGGTGGCGTCGTTGATGAGCGCGTACGTCTTCTACGGCTTCGACACCGCGGGCTCGCTGGCCGAGGAGACCACCCAGCCGCGGCGGCACGCGCCGCGCGCGATCCTGCGCGCCATCACCGCCGCGTTCATCGTGGGCGGGCTGATCATGCTGTTCGGCATGATGGCCGTCGGCGACCTGAGTGCCAAGGAGCTGAGCACGTCCGGCATGCCGTACCTGCTGAAGAGCACCCTCGGCGAAGGGCTCGGCGATGCCTTCCTGATCTGCTCGGCGATCGCCATCACCGTCTGCTGCCTGGCCGTGCAGACCGCGGCGATCCGGATGACCTGGGCGATGGCCCGCGACGGCCGCCTGCCGTTCAGCCATGCGATGGCGAAGGTGTCGCCGCGGTCCAAGACGCCGGTGCTGCCCGCGCTGCTGACCGGCGGCCTCACCGTCGTCGTGCTGCTGATCAACCTCGGCAACCAGCGGGCGTTCTTCATCCTGACCTCGACGGCGATCATCCTGTTCTACATCCCCTACCTGATGGTCACCGGCCCGATGCTGGTGCGCCGCCTGCGCGGGCACTGGCCACGGCCGGAGCATGGGCCGTACTTCAAGCTGGGCCGCTGGGGCACGCTGGTCAACCTGGTCGCGGTGCTCTACGGCGCGGCCATGACGATCAACCTGATCTGGCCCCGCGCCGAGGTCTACGGCGACGACCACTGGTACTTCCAGTGGGGCGCGGTGATCGTCACCGGGCTGATCGTGATCATCGGTGCGATCATGCTGTACGTCCGGCGCCGCACCTGGGGCTCGTCGCACACGAGCCCCGAGCACATGCCCGACAACGCCCCGGATTCGCTGCCTGGCTGAGGAGGCTCCATGAGTTCCGATACCTACGACTTCGTCATCGTCGGCGGTGGCTCGGCGGGCTGCGCGCTGGCGAACCGGCTCTCGGCCGACCCCTCGAACAAGGTCCTCGTCCTGGAGGCGGGCCGGTCGGACTACAAGTGGGACGTCTTCATCCACATGCCGGCCGCGCTGACCTTCCCGATCGGGTCGAAGTTCTACGACTGGGGCTACCGCAGCGAACCCGAGCCGTACATGAACCGGCGTCGCATCTACCACGCGCGCGGCAAGGTGCTCGGCGGATCGTCCAGCATCAACGGGATGATCTTCCAGCGCGGCAACCCGATGGACTACGAGCGCTGGGCGAGCGATCCCGGGATGTCCACCTGGGACTACGCGCACTGCCTGCCGTACTTCAACCGGATGGAGAACTGCCTCGCCGATCCGCCGGACGGGCCGTGGCGCGGCCACGACGGCCCGCTCGAACTGGAGCGCGGCCCGGCGTCGAACCCGTTGTTCCAGGCCTTCTTCGACGCCGCCGAGCAGGCGGGTTACCCGCGCACCGACGACGTCAACGGCTACCGGCAGGAAGGGTTCGCCGCCTTCGACCGGAACGTCCGGAAAGGACGGCGGCTGTCGGCGGCGGGCGCGTACCTGCACCCGGTGCTGGACCGGCCCAACCTCACGGTGAAGACGCACGCGTTCGTGTCGCAGATCCTCTTCGACGGCACGCGCGCGGTCGGCGTCGAGTACGCGCAGGGCCGGGGCGTGCCGGGCGAGGTGTACGGCAAGGAGATCATCCTCTGCGGCGGCGCGATCAACAGCCCGCAGCTGCTGCAGCTGTCCGGCGTCGGGAACGCGGCGGAGCTGGAGAAGCTCGGCATCGACGTCGTGAAGGACCTGCCGGGCGTCGGCGAAAACCTCCAGGACCACCTGGAGGTGTACATCCAGTACGCCTGCAAGCAGCCGGTGTCGATGCAGCCGTCGCTGGCGAAGTGGAAGCGGCCGTACATCGGCGCGCAGTGGCTGTTCCTGCGGTCCGGGCCGGCCGCCACGAACCACTTCGAGGGCGGCGGGTTCGTCCGGTCCAACGACGAGGTGAAGTACCCGAACCTGATGTTCCACTTCCTGCCGGTGGCGATCCGCTACGACGGCTCGGCACCCACCGAAGGGCACGGCTACCAGGTGCACGTCGGCCCGATGTACGCCGACACCCGCGGCTCGGTGAAGATCACCTCGACCGACCCGCGGCAGCACCCGGCGATCAAGTTCAACTACCTGTCGACCGAAACCGACCGCAAGGAATGGGTCGAAGCGGTGCGGGTGGCGCGGAAGATCCTCAACCAGTCCGCGCTCGACCCGTACAACGGCGGGGAGATCTCG
Source organism: Amycolatopsis sp. NPDC003861 (assembly GCF_053605405.1). Lineage (NCBI taxonomy): Bacteria > Bacillati > Actinomycetota > Actinomycetes > Pseudonocardiales > Pseudonocardiaceae > Amycolatopsis > Amycolatopsis sp. NPDC003861. The sequence continues at coordinate 21,500 of NZ_JBSGJD010000017.1, read as the reverse complement.
CCGGGGCCGTCCGTCGAGACCGACGAAGAAATCCTCGACTGGGTGGCGAAGGACGCCGAAACGGCGTTGCACCCGTCGTGCACGACGAAGATGGGCGTGGACGACATGTCCGTCATCGACCCGCAGAGCATGCGGGTGCACGGCACCGAGGGCCTGCGCGTGGTCGACGCGTCGGTGATGCCCTACATCACCAACGGCAACATCTACGCGCCGGTGATGATGACCGCCGAGAAGGCCGCCGACCTGATTCTCGGCAACACCCCGCTCGCCCCGATCAAGACGCAGTTCTACCGGCACGGGGAGAACTAGCCGCCAAGGCCGTCGCGCCCGTGCCACCATCCCCGGCACGGGCGCCGCGGCGTGCCCGGATACCCGTTATCCGGTAACGAAAACTACCGGGGCGTACCCCCTTGACGCACCCCGTCACCGGACTCAGACTTGTTGCGTATCGCAGTTGATGTTCCCCAATGCGCAACTTTTCCCGGAGGCGTCATGATTCGCGCGTGCACGGTGGACGAGCTGCCCCCCGGCGAGTCCGTCCGGATCCCCGGACCGCCCGCCATCGCGGTGTTCCGCACCGAGGAGGGCGAGCTGTACGCCATCGGCGACACGTGCACCCACCAGGACGCCTCCCTGGCCGACGGCTGGCTCGAAGGCTGCTTCGTCGAATGCCCGCTGCACGCGGCGCTGTTCGACCTGCGCACGGGCATGCCGACCTGCCTGCCGGCGAAGGACCCGGTGCCCACGTACGCCGTGGTCGTCGAAGAAGGCGTCGTCTACGTCCAGGGCGTGGCCGGCGAGGACGCCGCGTGAAGCGGATCGCGGTCGTCGGCGCGTCGCTCGCCGGGGTCCGCGCGGCGCAGGAGCTGCGCGCGCAGGGGTACGACGGCGGGATCGTGCTGATCGGCGACGAGGTGCACCTGCCCTACGACCGGCCGCCGCTGTCCAAGGGCTTTCTGGCCGGGACGGCGTCGCGGGAGTCCCTCGACCTGCTCGACGCCGGTGACCTGGCGTCGCTGGCCCTGGACTTCCGGCTCGGCGTCCGGGCGACGGCGCTGGAGCCGGCCGACCGGCGCGTACGGCTGTCGGACGGCACGTCGGTGCACGCGGACGGCGTCGTGATCGCCACCGGCGGCCGCGCGCGCACGCTGCCGGGCTTCGAGGGCGCGTTCGTGCTGCGGACGCTCGAAGACGCTCTCGCGCTGCGCGCCGCGCTGGTCCCGGGGGTCCGCGTAGCCATCGTCGGAGCCGGGTTCATCGGGGCCGAGGTGGCGTCGACCTGCCGGTCGCTGGGCCTCGACGTGGTCGTCCTGGAAGCGCTGGCCGCGCCGCTGGCACCGGTGCTGGGCCCTTCGCTGGCCGCGGTCTGCGCCCGGCTGCACCTCGACCACGGCACGGACCTGCGCTGCGGCGTCCAGGTCACCGGGCTTTCCCCGGCCGGCGTCTCGCTGGCGTCCGGTGCGGTCGTCCCGGCCGACGTGGTGGTGACGGGCGTCGGGATGACGCCGTCGACCGAGTGGCTCGAAGGGTCGGGTTTGAAGGTCGGCAACGGCGTCCACACGGACGAAGGACTGGTCACTTCGCTCCCGCAGGTGGTGGCGGCCGGGGACGTGGCCCGGTACGGCGGGCGGCGGCACGAGCATTGGACGAACGCCTCGGAGCAGGCCCCGATCGCGGTGGCCAACCTGCTGGCCGGGCACACCGCGCGGACGTACGCGCCGAGCGGGTACGTCTGGTCGGACCAGTATTCGGGGACGTTGCAGCTGGCCGGCCACCCCCGCCCGGACGACGAGCTCACGTTCGTGGAAGGCGACCCTGCGTCGACCTCGTTCGTGGCGACGTTCTCCCGCGACGGCGCCACCGTGGGGGTCTTCGCGCTGAACAACGCGAAACTGTTCAACCGCCTGCGCCGCCAGGCCCTGCGCCGCCCCGAGTTTCAACCGGCGGTTCAAGGATAAGCTTCAAGGGCATGGAGCTGGATCTCGACGAACTGCGGGCCTTGACGAGCTGGGCCGCCGCCTGCGCCGAACGCGTGTTGCCGCTGATCCCGGACGACCCCCGCCCGGCCGCGGCCATCACGGCGGCCCGGGAGTTCGCCGCGGGCGGCCCGCGCACCAAGGCCCTGCGCACGGCGGCGTGGGCCGCACTGGCGGCCGCGGGCGCGGCCCCCGACCCGGCGGCTTCGGCGGCGGCGCGGGCCGCGGTCGGCGCGGCGGGTGCGGCGTACCTGCATCCGCTGGAGTCGCCGCACCAGGTGAAGCACATCGTGGGCCCGGCCCAGCAGGCGGCGTTGGCGCGCGAACTGGCGGGCGGCTCCGCCGAGGCGGAGGTCGAGTGGGCGCTTTCCCAGGCCCCACCGGAGGTCCACGCCCTCCTGCAGAAGTTCCCGCCGGGCAAACCGGGCAAAACCCGCCTCGGCGAGTTGCACCGCCGATTGGAGTCAGCCCTCCGCGACTGAACCGCCTACAGCGAGAGGTCGTCCAAGTCGGACTCCAGCCTGGCTCGCCAGGTCCACCGCCGCTCGGTCGTGTCCGCGTCCTCGCCCGCGGGCGGGCCCAGCGGCAGGGCCGGGTCGGCGACCCCGAACGTCACCCGGTACGCCAGGACCGACGCGGCCGTGCGGATCCAGGCGTCACCCGACGTCCCCGACGGCGGCGCCACCCCCAGTGCGTGCCCGAACCACGTCGGCAGCAGTGCGTTCGAACCCAGCGCGTCCGTGATCCGCGTCCGCAACCGGACCTGCAGGTCGTGCCACGCGCGCTCGGCCCGCTCCAGCTGCGGGACCACGCGCGCCTCGACCGCGTCCGCCTCGCGCAGCGCCAGCCGCGCCTTCTCCGCCGCCGCCGAGGCCGCCGGGATCTCCTCGTCCAGCAGCGTCCGGCGCCGCGTCGACAACGCCCGCAACGACGACTCCGCGTCGCCCCGGGCCCGGGACGCTCGCTCCGTCGACGCCAGGACGCGCACCACCTCCAGCAGGTCGGTGTCGCACCGGGAAAGCGCCGACCGGACCGCGTCGAGGTGCGCGATCTCCTCCGCGTACCGCGCGCGCTGCTCCTTCGTGACCAGCTCCTTGTGCAGGTCGTCCCAGCGCGCCGCCTCCGCCGCGAGGGCCCGCGTCTCCGGGCCGACGTCGTCGAGGTTCACCTGCGGGACGCCGTCGGACACGCGGACCGCGCGCTCCAGGACGCGGACCTGCTGCTGCAGCCGCTCCAGCTGCCGGCCGAGGCGGTCGATCCGGTCGTCCTGGCGGTCCGGGCCGCCGCTCTCGAGCCGCTCGGTCAGCTCGGCGACGTCCTGGCCCAGGCGGTCGCCGGCCTCGCGCAGCCCGTCGACCGCCGTGAACAGCTCGTCGAGGTCGCGCCGGGTCGGGTCGACGGCGTCCGGGTAGTCGTACTCCTGCGTGAACTCCGGGTCGTCGCCGTAGGTCGCGTAGCCGTGGCTCATGGCGTCCGGCTTTCCCGCCACAGCAGCGCGATCGTGCCCGCGGCGCCCAGTGCCGCCAGGACCGTGCTGACCACCGTCCCGGACCACGGGACCAGGGCGAAGACCAGCACCACCGCCGTGGCGCTGCCCGCCCACGCCGCCCGGGTCCGCTCGCGGATCACCGCCCCGGCCCGGCGGACCGGCGCGAAACCGACCCACAGGCCCGCGCCGAAGAGCGGGACCAGGACCAGCAGCCACACCGGCGAGAGCACCTCGAACAGCACCAGTGCCGCGGCGACCAGCGGCACCAGCACCGGCGCGGCCGCGAGCCAGACGACCGCACGCTGGGTCGCCGCGTGCCGGGATTCGAGCTCGGCGTCGGCCAGCCGCCGCTCGGCCTCGTCGAACGCCACTTCGGCGTCGAGCAGCCGGTGGGCGTTCGCCACGAGCTCGTCCATCGCCTCGACGTCCCCGGGCGGGGTCGCGAGCCCGTCCCGCAGGTCCTGCTTGAGCCGGGCGACGCGCCCCTCCGCGAGGTCGCGGTCGTGCTGGGCCGGTGTCGTCACGCGACCACTGTAAGTGCCACGGCCGTCACGACCGGCCAATGCGCCCGGTGCGTCTACAAATCACCGAGGGCGGTGACCGGCGACTCCACGCAGTCGGCGACGAACCGCAGGAACCCGCCCGCCGTGCCGCCGTCGCAGACGCGGTGGTCGAAGGCCAGCGTCAGCTCGCAGATCTTCCGCGCCACCAGGGCGCCGTCGACCACCCACGGCCGGTCGATGATCCGGCCGATGCCGAGGATGGCCGCCTCGGGGTGGTTGATGATCGCGGCCGAGCCGTCGACGCCGAAGACGCCGTAGTTGTTGACGGTGAAGGTGCCGCCGGTGAGGTCCGCGGGCGCGAGCTTGCCCTCCCGCGCGGTGCGGGCGCGCTCGCCGATCGCCGCCGACAGGTCCCGCGTCGACAGCGCCCCGGCGTCCCGCACCACCGGCACGACCAGGCCGCGGTCGGTCTGCGCGGCGAAGCCGAGGTGGATTTCGTCCAGCAGCACGATCTCGTCGCTCTCGACGCGCGAGTTCAGTTCCGGGTACTTCTTCAGCCCCGCGACGGCGAACCGCGCGATCAGGCCGAGCAGGCTGACCGGCCGGTCGCTCTTGGCGTTCAGCGCGGCCCGCGCGGCGACCAGCCCGGTCGCGTCGACGTCCACCCAGACCGTGGCCTCGGGGATTTCGCGCCGGGACGTCGAAAGCTTGTCGGCGACGGCCTTGCGCACGCCGGTGAGCGGGATGCGCCGGCCCTTCGAGCCGGTCTTCTTCAGCGCCGCTTCGACGTCGGCGCGGCGGATGATGCCGTCCGGACCGCCCGGGGTCACCTTCGCGAGGTCGATCCCGTTGTCGGCGGCCAGTTTCCGGACGAACGGCGAGATCACGCCGGGCTGCTTCGGCCGCGTGGGCGCGGTGACGCTCACCGGACGCCGGGCCCGCTTGCGCCGGGTCGTCGGCGCGGTGCCGTAGCCGATGAGGACGTTGCCGCTCCCGGAAGAGGTCGTCACCCCCGGCTCGGCGAACCCGCCGACGCTCAGCAGCGGCGCGCCGACCGGCAGCAGCTGCCCCGGCTCGCCGTGCAGCGCGGACACCACGCCGGCGAACGGCACCGGCACTTCGACGGCCGCCTTCGCCGTCTCGACTTCGACGACGACCTGGTCGACGGCGACGGTGTCGCCGATCTTGACCCGCCAGTCCACGATCGCCGCCTCGGTCAGGCCTTCGCCGAGGTCCGGCAGCAGGAAGTCAGGCACCGGCCACCACCGGCGTGTCGTCCCACTGCAGGCGCGCGATCGTGTCGAGGATCCGGTCGACGTCGGGCAGCTGGTGGCGCTCGAGCTTCGGCGCCGGGTACGGGATGTCGAGCCCGGTGACCCGCAGGACGGGCGCGTGCAGCTGGTGGAAGCACTGCTCGGTGACCCGCGCGACGACCTCGGCGCCGTACCCGCCGAACCCGGCGGCCTCGTGCACCACGACCGCCCGCCCGGTGCGGCGGACCGAAGCCGTGACGGTCTCGTCGTCGAACGGCGCCAGCGAACGCAGGTCGACGACCTCGACGTCCCAGCCCTCGGCCTTCGCCGCCTCGGCGGTTTCCAGTGCGGTCGCTACCATCGGGCCGTACGCGATGAGCGTGACGTCCTTGCCGTGCCGGCGGACCAGGGCCTGGTCCATGGCCGGGCCGGAGCGGGTGAAGGTGACCTCTTCGCTCGACCAGTAGCGGCACTTCGGCTCGAGGAAGATGACCGGGTCGGGCGATTCGATGGCGTCGCGGAGCAGGTCGTAGGCGTCCTGCGCGGTGCCCGGCGTGACGACGCGCAGGCCGGGCGTGTGCGTGTAGTAGGCCTCGCTGGAGTCGCAGTGGTGCTCGACGCCGCCGATGCCGCCGGCGTACGGGATCCGGATGACCATGGGCAGGTGCAGCGCACCCCGGGTGCGGTTGCGCAGCTTCGCGACGTGCGAGGTGATCTGCTCGAAGGCGGGGTAGGCGAAGGCGTCGAACTGCATCTCGACGACCGGGCGGAAGCCGCCCATGGCCATCCCGACGGCGAATCCGACGATGCCGGACTCGGCCAGGGGGGTGTCGAAGCAGCGGTCCTCGCCGAAGTCGGCGGTGATGCCGTCGGTGACGCGGAAGACGCCGCCGAGGGTGCCGACGTCCTCGCCGAAGACGAGGACGCGGTCGTCGTCCTTGAGGGCGTCGCGCAGGGCGGCGTTGAGGGCCTGCGCCATGGTGGTCGTCATCAGGCCTCCAGTTCGGCTGCGAGGGCCGCCCGCTGGGCTTCGAGCTGGCGGGTCGGTTCGGCGTAGACGTGGTCGAACAGTGACAGCGGGTCGAGTTCGGGCTCGGCGTTGAGGGTGTCGCGGACGGACTGGGCGAACACCTCGGCGTCGGCCGCGAACCGCTCGATTTCGGTGTCCTGAAGGACGTTCCGGCTCTTGAGGTAGGTCTCGAGCCGCTTGAGCGGGTCCGCTTCGCGCCACTTCGCGACTTCGTCGGCGTCGCGATAGCGGGTGGCGTCGTCGGCGTTGGTGTGGGCGTCGATGCGATAGGTGTGCGCCTCGACGAGGACGGGGCCGCGGCCTTCGCGCGCGTGCTTCACGGCGTCGTCGAGGACGGCCAGCACGGCGACGGCGTCGTTGCCGTCGACCTGCTCGGAGCGCATGCCGTAGCCGACACCCTTGTACGCCAGCGCTTCGGCGGCGCTCTGCTTCTCGAAGGGCACCGAGATGGCGAAGCGGTTGTTCTGCACGAAGAAGACGACGGGCGCCTTGAAGACGGCCGCGAAGTTGAGCGCTTCGTGGAAGTCGCCTTCGCTGGTGGCGCCGTCTCCGATGAACGCCAGCGCGACGGCGTCTTCGCCACGTCGCTGCATCGCGTGCGCGAGGCCGGCGGCGTGGAGCGTCTGCGTTGCGAGCGGAGTGCATTGAGGCGCTACGCGCGTCTCGACCGGGTTGTAGCCGCAGTGCGCGTCGCCGCGAAGGAGCGTCAGGACTTCGCCGGGCTCCAGGCCACGGGCGACGAGGGCGACGGAGTCGCGGTAGGTCGGGAAGAGCCAGTCCTGGGTGTCAAGGGCCAGCGCGGCGGCGACCTGGCAGGCTTCCTGGCCGGCGCTGGAGGGGTAGACGGCGAGACGGCCCTGCTTGGTGAGCGCGGTCGCCTGCACGTCGAACCGGCGGCCGAGGACCATCAGCCGGTAGGCCTCCTTGAGCCGCGCTTCGGCCGGTTCGCCGTAGCTGCCGGCTTGGTCGGCACGGCTTCCGTCCTCGGCGACGAACCGCACCGGGGTAGCGGACGGCAGCAGGGTCTCCACAGCCATGACGCGCACCACCTCTCCCAGACATATGATGCTGAAATGGTGGTTCGCGGCGGCGTTGTGTTCAAGGGTTGGCGGAAATGAGCGACAAAAAGTCTCCTTCGACGGCTTCCGGTGACCAAACGTCCACCGGTGTCCTGGCGCACGGGGGTCTGCCGGGACGAACGGTCCCGGCGCTGGACGACGTCGACCGGGCGATGCTGGCGGAGCTGTCGGCGGACGGCCGCCTGGCGGTGCGCGCCCTGGCGGAACGCCTCCACATCTCGCGGACGAACGCCTACGCGCGACTGGAGCGGCTGATGGGGGAGGGGGTGATCACGGGCTTCGGCGCGCGGATCGATCCCCGCCGGGCGGGCCTCGGGACGTCGGCGTACATCATGGTGACGGTGGAGCAGACGTCCTGGCGCACGATGGCGACGGACCTGCACGAGATCCCGTACGTGGACCACGTGGCCCTGGTGGGCGGGGACTTCGACATCCTGCTGCTGGTCCGGACGCCGGACAACTCGACGCTGCGGGACGTGGTCCTGGAGCGGCTGCAGGCACTCGAGGGGGTCCGGTCGACGCGGACGTGGCTGATCTTCGAGGAGCTGCCGGGCTCGGTGCTCGGCTGAGACCCGCGGCTGAATTCGTCGAATTCACCGTCGTCCCCGCCGCGGCGAACCCGATCGCGCTCCGCCGAACGGGCAAAACCCTTGCCCGCAAGCACCCTTGCCCGGCCCACCCCCGCGGGCTAGACAGGACGGCACGTCACCAGGTCGCCGGACGACTCTTATTTTATGTCGAGAAATAACTACCCCGAAACCTATTGACGCCGTCCCCGTCGCCCGGTGAGGATCGGCCGGTCCGCCGTTCATCGCAGAATGGACCAGACCTATGGCCAGAAGATCCCGCGCGTGGTCCCGTGCGCGCCGAAGTTCGCTCGTCACACTGGTGAGCCTCAGCTTGCTGGGCGGGGTCGCCCAGGCGGCGCCCGTCCAGGCCGCCGAGCCGCCGCAGCCCGTCATCGGGCAGCCCGCCAAGGACAAGGACGGCTGCGCCCGGATCGAGAAGAGCCTCCCGACCCTCGCGGACTGGCCGAAGGTCGACAGCCGGTTCAAGGGGAAGGCCGGCGACGAGCAGCGGATCGCCGAACTCCTCAAGGGCATGACCCTGGAGGAAAAAGTCGGGCAGATGACGCAGCCCGAGATCGCCGCCATCACGCCCGACGAGGTCCGCCAGTACGCCATCGGCTCGGTGCTCAACGGCGGCGGCTCGTGGCCCGGCGGCAAGAAGAACGCCACCCAGCAGGACTGGCTGAACCTCGCCGACGCCTTCTGGAACGCCTCGAAGACCAGCCGCACGAAGATCCCCGTCATCTGGGGCATCGACGCCGTGCACGGCAACAACAACGTCTACGGCGCCACCGTCTTCCCGCACAACATCGGCCTCGGCGCCGCGCACGACCCGTGCCTGGTCCGCGACGTCGCCGGCGCCACCGCCCGGCAGATCCGCGCCACCGGCCAGGACTGGGCCTTCTCGCCCACCCTCGCCGTCGTGCAGGACGACCGCTGGGGCCGCACCTACGAAGGCTTCTCCGAGGACCCGCGCATCACGCGCTCCTACGGCTTCGAGGCCATCAACGGCCTCCAGGACGGCGCCACCAAGCGCATCGGCTACAACGGCGTCATCGCCACCGCCAAGCACTTCATCGGCGACGGCGGCACGCTGAAGGGCCAGGACCAGGGCGTCAACCCCTCGTCCGAAGCGGACATGATCAACATCCACGGCCAGGGCTACTACGGCGCGCTCGCCGCCGGTTCCCAGACCGTGATGGTGTCGTTCAACAGCTGGACCAACGCCGACCTCGGCATCAACGAGGGCAAGCTGCACGGCAGCGACAAGGCGCTGAACCAGATCCTCAAGGGCAAGATGGGCTTCGACGGCCTGGTCGTGTCCGACTGGAACGGCATCGGCCAGGTCACCGGCTGCACGAACTCCTCGTGCCCGCAGGCGATCAACGCCGGCATCGACATCGTGATGGTGCCGAACGACTGGAAGGCGTTTATCACCAACACCGTCGCCCAGGTGCAGAGCGGCCAGATCCCGATGTCCCGGATCGACGACGCCGTCACCCGCATCCTGCGCGTCAAGCTGCGTGACGGCCTGTTCGAGTCGCAGAAGCCGTCCGACCGCTCCTACGCGAACTCCGACGAGGCGCTGAAGGACAACTGGCTGGCGCGCGACGCCGTCCGCGAGTCGCAGACGCTGCTGAAGAACAACGGCAACGTGCTGCCGCTCAAGCCGGCGTCGAAGGTCCTGGTGGTCGGCAAGAGCGCCGACAACATCCAGAACCAGACCGGCGGCTGGACGCTCAGCTGGCAGGGCACCGGCAACACGAACGCCGACTTCCCGAACGCCACGTCGATCCTGACCGGCATCAAGCAGAACCTGGGCGACGCCAACGTCACCTTCGACGCCACCGGCACCGTCGACCCGAAGGGCTTCGACGCGGTCATCGCGGTCATCGGCGAGACGCCGTACGCCGAAGGTGTCGGCGACCTGACCCGCAAGTCGCTCGAAGCGGCGCGGCTCTACCCCGAGGACCTGGCCGTGCTGGACAAGGTCAGCGGCAAGGGCACCCCGGTCGTCACCGTGTACGTCGGCGGCCGCCCGCTGTACATGAACAAGGAGATCAACCGCTCCGACGCGTTCGTGGCGGCCTGGCTGCCCGGCACCGAGGGCGGCGGCGTCGCGGACATGCTGGTCAAGGGCAAGGACGGCACGGGCTACCAGGGCACGCTGTCGTACTCGTGGCCGAAGAGCGCGTGCCAGTCGCCGCTCAACCCGTGGTCGCCGGACTACGACCCGCTGTTCAAGCTGGGCTACGGCCTGAAGAGCGGCCAGCGCGTCACGGTCGGCCAGCTGGACGAGACGTCCGGCCCGGCGTCCTGCGGGGCGACCGGTGGCGGCGGGACCGCGACCGAGGACCTGTCGATCTACGACCGCACCGACGTGCCGCCGTACACGAGCCAGATCGGTTCGGCGGAGAACTGGGGCGGCACGGTGATCGGCCCGGACGGCACGGCCTCGCACAGCGAGATCAACGTCGTCCCGACGGACGTCAACGTGCAGGGCGACGGCCTCAAGGCCACCTGGACGGGGGCGGGAGCGGCCCAGCTGTACATGCAGAACACGGCGGGCACGAACGACCTGCGCGGCTACCTCAACGCGAACGCGGCGCTGGAGTTCGACACGACCGTGCAGCAGGCCCCGGCCAACCGGACGGTGATCAGCATGCACTGCGTGTACCCGTGCTTCAGCGAGGTGAACGCGACGAAGCTGTTCACCGACCTGGCGGGCGGCCCGAAGACGACGGTGAAGATCCCGGTGTCCTGCTTCGACAACGGGCTCGACTTCGAGCACATCAACACCCCGTTCCTGGTGTACACGGACGGCCCGTTCCAGGCGTCGTTCGCGAACGTGCGATGGGTGCCGCAAGGGGCGAAGGATCCTGATGCGAGACCTTGTTCGAGCTTGACCTGACGGCGACCGGGCCGGGAGCGCACTCCGCTCCCGGCCCGGTTCACGTCCGGGGCAGGTGGGCGGCCAGCCCGGCTAGCACCCGCTCCAGTCCCGCCGCGAACAGCCGGTCCTGGCGGTCGGCGGCGTGCGGGGTCTTCGCCTCGATCATCACCCTCGTGAGCCGCGGGTAGTGGCCGCTGTTCATGATCGACGGCCCGTACTCGCCCTGCTGTTCCATCCACTGCTCGTGGGTTAGCCCGGACCGCCGGGCCGCTTCCTGGTCGCCCAGCTCGCCCTGCACGTGGCCGAGCACGAACGCCGACAGCGTGCCGAGGTCGGCCAGCATTTCGTCGGTGTCCAGATCCATGCCGTCGAACACCGACAACGACAGCTCCGCCCACCACAGGCTGTTCGGGCCTTGGTTGGCCCGGCCCGACGACAGCGACGGCAGCCACGGGTGCCGCAGAGCCGTTTCGCGCAGCAGGCGGGCGATCGTGCGCAGGCCGTTCCGCCAGCCGCCCGGCAGCTTCGTGCCGCGCAGCTCGCCCAGCACCTCGTCGCCCATCAGCTCCAGCACGTCGTCCTTTTTGGACACGTACCGGTACAGCGACGTCGTCCCGGTGCCGAGCTCCGCCGCGATCCGCCGCATCGAGACGGCTTCGATCCCCTCCGCGTCGGCGATCCGGACCGCGGCGGCCGCCACGTCCCGCCGGCCGTAGGCGGGTTTAGGGCCCCTTGTCCCGTGTTCGGGGCGCATCCAGATCACCGGGTGGTCGTTCGACGGCACCGGCCACCTCCTCGATATTGCGAACACTGTACCCAGTTCGCTACCGTGGCATTACTGCGAACACCGTTGCCGGGTTTCTGGGGAGAAGAGATGGACTACGACGTGGTGGTGGCCGGCGCCGGCCCGGTCGGCCTGCTCCTGGCCGCCGAGCTGCGGCTGGGCGGCGCCCGCGTGCTGGTCCTCGAGCGCGAGACGGACGTCCCGCCGGCCCGGCGAGGGTCCCTGGGGGCGCGTTCGCTCAACGCGCCTTCGGTGCACGCGCTGCACCTGCGCGGCCTGCTGCCCGCCGTCGAAGCGGCCGCCGCGATGTGGCTCGGCGAGCTCCCGGACCTCGCCGAGGGCGAGCATCCCGACATCTTCGTCGGCCACTTCGCCGGCATCGGCATCCGCGTCGACCGGCTCAAGCCGCCGGGGCCCGGCGAGGAGTTCCTCGGCGCCGGGGTGATCAGCCAGGCCGATCTGGAAGCGATCCTCGCGGAGCGGGCGTCGGCACTCGGCGCGGAGATCCGCCGGGGAGCCGCCCTGACCGGGTTCGACGCCGGGGAGGACAGCGTGACAGTCCACATCGGACACGACCGCGTCCGGGCCGCCTGGCTGGTGGGCGCGGACGGCGGCCGCAGCACGGTGCGCCGCCTCGCCGGGTTCGGCTTCCCCGGCGTGGACCCGGTCTTCACCGGCCGCCAGGCCGTCGTCGACCTCGCCGATCCGGAGAAGCTCACCGCGGGCGGCTGGCAGCACGGCGAACACGGCGCCTACGCGCTGGGTGGCTGGGCCGACGGCGACGGGCCGCCCCGCGTGCACACCGTCGAGCACGAGGGCCCGCCCGCCGACCGGGACGCCCCCGTCACGGCCGAGGAGGTGCAGGTCAGCCTGCGCCGGGTCAGCGGCACCGACGTGACGGTCACCCGCGTGCACGCCGGCACCCGCTACGCCGACACGACCCGGCAGGCCACCACCTACCGCCGGGGCCGGGTGCTGCTCTGCGGGGACGCCGCCCACGTGCACTCGCCCGCGGGCGGGCAGGGCCTGAACCTGGGCCTCGGCGACGCGGTCAACCTCGGCTGGAAGCTCGCGCTCGTCGCGCGCGGCGCAGCGCCCGACGCGCTGCTCGGCACCTACGAAGCCGAACGCCACCCGATCGGCGCGTGGGTACAGAAGTGGAGCATGGCGCAGACCGCGTTGAGCACGGCACGGGGACCGCGGGCCGACGCGCTGCGCGAGGTGGTGGCCGACCTGCTGGACACCCCGGACGGCGCCACCCACGTGGTCTCGATGATCGGCGGCCAGTGGCAGCACTACGGCCGGCCCGGCGACCACCCGCTGCTCGGCCGGCGCGTCCCCGACCTGCCGCTGACCGACGGCACCACGCTGGCCGGGCACTTCCGCGACGGGCGAGCGGTCCTGCTGGCCGAGGGCCCGGACGCGGCCGCCGTGGCCGAGGGGTGGGGCGACCGGGTCAAGACCGTCACCGCGCGGGCGGCCGCGTTCCCGGCCCCCGCGCTGATCCGCCCGGACGGGCACCTCGCCTGGCTCGGCCCGGACGGGCTCCACGACGCCCTCTCCCAATGGCTCGGCCGGCCCCAAGGGGCACCGAGCGCCGACAGAATGGGGAAATGACCTCCGAAGCGAACGCGCTCGCCGACGAACTCCTCCACCTCCTGGGCACCTGGTCCCCGCTGGAAGCGACCCTCGTGGGGATCCCCGGGCACGACGCCCACCTGCCCGATCCGAGCGAAGCCGGCCACGCGCGCCTCCGTGCGGAAGCCGCCGGGGTCCTCCGGCGGGCCGAAGCCTCGGCCGTTCCCGACCGCGTGACGCTCGGCGTCGTCGTCCAGCAGGCCGAAGCGCTGATCACCCAGATCGACACCCGCGTCGTGGAGGTCACCCTCGCCGACCCGATGGTCGCCGCCGGCATGTCGCTGCTGGCCTTCCGCAGCTCGAGCCCGTCGGCGAGCAGGCCGAAGAGGACTTCCTGGCCCGGCTGGCCGCCTTCCCCGCCTTCTACGAGGCGTTGGCCGCACGCCAGCGGGCCGGGCGGCCGGTGGACCGGATGGCGCACAACGCGGTCGCGTTCCTGGACCGGTACCTGGCGCAGGAAGCCCTCTTCCCCCACCGGCTCACCGGAGACCGCGGTGCCCGGCGCGACACGCTCGTCGCCGAGGTCGTGCGGCCCGCGCTGGCCCGCTACCGCGAGTTCGTCGCCACCGAAGTCGCCGGGCGCGGCCGGTCCGACGACCAGCCTGGCCTCTGCTGGCTCGAAGACGGCGATGCGCACTACGCCGCCTTGGCGCGCATGCACACCACCACCGACCTCACCCCCGCCGAGCTGCACCAGCTGGGCCTCGACGTGCTCGCGGAGCTCGAAGCCGAGTACGCCGAACTTGGCGGCAGCGTGTTCGGGCTGACCGACCCGGCCGAGGTGCGCCGCCGGCTGCGTGACGACGAGAGCCTCCGCTGGCGCGACGCCGAGGACATGCTCGAAACCGCCCGGGACGCCGTCGCCCGCGCGACCGCCGCCGCGCCGGGCTGGTTCCCGAAGGTGCCGAAGGCCGAGTGCGTCGTGAAGGCCGTGCCGGAAGCCGAAGCGCCGGTCGCCGCGGCCGCGTACTACCTGCCTCCGGCGCTCGACGGCTCGCGGCCGGGCGTCTACTTCACCAACACCCACGAGGTGCACACGCGTGACCGGTTCATCGCCGAGACCGTCGCCTTCCACGAAGCCGTGCCGGGCCACCACTTCGCCGAATCGCTGGCCCAGGAGCTGCCCGAACTGCCGCAGCTGCGCCGGATCGCGCTGATCACCGCCTACGACGAAGGCTGGGCGCTCTACACCGAGCGGCTCGCCGACGAGATGGGCCTGTTCTCCGACGACGTCATGCGGCTCGGCATGGTGGCCGAGGACTCGGTCCGCGCCGCCCGGCTGGTGGTCGACACCGGGTTGCACGCGCTGGGCTGGACGCGGCAGCAGTGCGTCGAGTTCCTGCGCGCGCACACCGTCCTGAGCGAGGTCGAGGTGCAGTCCGAGACCGACCGGTACATCGAGACCCCCGGCCAGGCACTGGCCTACCTGACCGGACGGCGGGAAATCCAGCGCCTGCGCCGGTTCGCCGCGGAAGCCCTCGGGGATTCTTTCGACGTCAAGGAATTCCACGGTGTCGTGCTCGGCGGCGGAAAGCTGCCGCTGAAGGTGCTCGACGACGTCGTCCGGGCGTGGGTCCGCGAGCGCCGCCCGGCGTAGCCATGGCTCCCGTGGCCGGCAAGCGGTCTGACGCACACCCGCCACCGCGGCTCCAAGGTGTGAAGATCCGGTCAGGATGCGGTGGGAACGGTGTCAGGACGCCTACCCTCGACGCCGTGTGCGCACGTGTACTGGTCGCGGAGGACGACGAGAAGCAGGCCGAGGTCCTCCGGCTCTACCTCGAAAGCGAAGGCCACACCGTGGTGCTGGCCCCCGACGGCCGGGCGGCGCTCGACGAGGCCCGCCGCGACCGGCCCGACCTGCTGGTCCTCGACGTGATGATGCCGAAGGTCGACGGCCTCGACGTCTGCCGGATCCTGCGGCAGGAGTCCGACGTCGCCGTGCTGATGCTCACCGCCCGCGCCACCGAGGACGACCTGCTGCTCGGCCTCGACCTCGGCGCCGACGACTACCTGACCAAGCCGTACAGCCCGCGCGAGCTGATGGCCCGGGTCCGGACGCTGCTGCGGCGCACCGCCGGCCGCCGCGAACCGCCCGACACGGCGTTGCGCGCCGGCGGGCTGCGGCTCGACCCGGTGCGGCACGAGGTGTCGGTCGGCGGCCGCCCGGTCGAGACGACCCCCGGCGAGTTCCAGCTGCTGGAGACGCTGATCCGGCAGCCGGGCCGGGTGTTCACCCGCCGCCAGCTGCTCGAGCTGACCCGCGGCGACGACCGGTTCGTCAGCACCCGGATCATCGACGTCCACGTGCTCAACCTGCGCAAGAAGCTCGAACCGGACCCGCAGAAGCCGGTCTACCTGCGGACCGTCTTCGGTGTCGGCTACAAGCTGACGGCGGAAAATGACACGTAGCTTCCCCCGCCGGCGCAGTCTCGTCGTCCGGCTCACCGCCGTCTCGCTGCTCATCGCGCTCGCCTCCATCGCGGCCACCGCGTGGCTCGCCGTGCAGACCACGACCCGCGCGATCCAGCAGGAGCAGGGCCAGGCCCTCTCGGGTGACGCGACGATCTACACCGAGCTGCTCGGCTTCGCCGCGGTGAACCACACGTGGGACCAGGTCGGCCCCCGGCTGCGGGCGCTGTCGGAGCAGACCGGCCGCCGGGTCGTGCTGACCACCCTCGACCGGCACGTCCTCGGCGACTCCGGCGGCGCGCCGGTCACCCTGCCGGTCAAGGCGACCGCTTCGGTCGACCCGCTGCACGTGGACCCGGTGCTGCTGCCCGGGGCCGGGACGAGCGGCATCGACCCGCGCGCGGCCGGCCCCTTCAAGCTGCCGCCGTCCGAACGCGAAGAGCTCACCGCGCTGGCCTCGAAGGCCACCGCCTGCCTCGCCTCGCTCGGCCTGCCCGGCCAGGTGCGCGACTCGCCGAGCGGGCGGCCGCTGCTCACCGGGATCGATCCGCTGACCGCCCGGTACTACGCCGGCAAGTGCGGGCTGTTCGAGCTGGCCGAGCCGACGCCGACCGAGCGGGCCGCGCTCACCGGCCTCAACGAGGCCGTCAACCACTGCCTGCAGAGCCAGGGCGGCGAGGAGGTGAAGATCGGCCTCGACCTGGAGGTTCTCGGCCCTCCCGACCCGCGTCCGGTGCAGGCCTGCCTCGACGCGGGCCGCCGCGAGCAGCTCACGCCGTACGTCGCGCCGCCCGCGTTGCTCTTCACCCTCGGCCCGGGCGGCTCGCCGCTGCCGACGTTCACGCTGTCCCGGGAAAACCTGACCCGGATCCTCGCGGTGACCGGCGGCGTGCTGGCGCTGGCCGTCGCGCTCACCGCGCTGGTCGCGCTGCGGCTGTCCCGCCCGCTGCGAGCCCTGACCGAGGCCGCGAAGCAGGACCGGCCGGCGCCGGTGAAGTCCCGCGACGAGGTCGGCTACCTCGCCGCCGCGTTCAACGACCTCACCGCGCGGCGGGAGCGCATCGAGGAGCAGCGCAAGGCGATGGTCAGCGACATCGCCCACGAGCTGCGCAACCCGCTCAACGTGATCCGCGGCCGGCTGGAGGCCGCCGAAGACGGGCACCTGCCGTTCGACCGGACGCTGACGGCGTCGCTGCTCGAAGAGACCGTGCTGCTGCAGCACATCGTCGACGACCTGCAGGACCTCGCGGCGGCCGACGCCGGGCAGCTGCGCCTGCACCCCGAGCCCGTCGACGCGGCGGAGCTCGCGGGCCACGTCGCCGCGGCGCTCGCCGACCGCGCGGCCGCCGCCGGGGTCACGCTCACCGTGGACACCGCCGGCGACTGCGCGCTGGCGGCGGACCCGGTCCGGCTGCGGCAGGTCGTCGGCAACCTGGTGACGAACGCGATCCGCCACACGCCGGCCGGCGGCCGGGTGACGATCCGCGTTTCGTCCACTGTGGACGAGGTGGCGCTCGCCGTGGCGGACACCGGGACCGGCATCGCCGCCGAGGACCTGCCGCACGTGTTCGACCGGTTCTGGCGGGCCGAGAAGTCCCGCAGCCGCCAGACCGGCGGCAGCGGGCTCGGCCTGGCGATCGTGCGCCACCTCGTGCAGGCCCACGCCGGAACGGTGACCGTGGAGTCCGAAGTGGACATCGGCTCGACGTTCACCGTCCGGCTGCCGGCGTCCTACAGCGGCAGGCCGGCGTAGTTCTCGGCCAGCTCGGTCTTCGCGGCCGCCGACGTCACCGTGCGGTGCAGTTGCGAGAGCTGGAGCTGGGCGTCGAAGTCGTCGCCGTGGCGGTGCAGCATCGAGGTCATCCACCAGGAGAAGTGCGTGCAGCGCCAGACCCGCCGCAAGGCCGTCTCCGAATAGGCGGCCACGAGTTCGTCGTCGCCGCGGAAGGACGCCGTCAGCGCCCGGGCCAGCAGGGCGACGTCCGCGACCGCCAGGTTCAGCCCCTTCGCCCCGGTCGGCGGCACGATGTGCGCCGCGTCCCCGGCCAGGTAGAGGTTCCCGTGCCGCATCGGGGTGGTCACGAAGCTGCGCATCGGCAGGACGCTCTTCTCGGTGATCGGCCCGGTTTCCAGGGTCCACCCCGGGACGCCGAGCCGTTCGGACAGCGCCGTCCAGATCCGGTCGTCGCTCCACTCGGCGATGTCCTCGTCCGGCGCGACCTGCAGGTAGAACCGGCTCACCCGCGGCGAACGCATGCTGTGCATCGCGAACCCGTCCGGGTGCCAGGCGTAGATCAGCTCGTCGGTCGACGGGGCGACGTCGGCCAGCACGCCCAGCCACGCGAACGGGTAGGCCCGCTCCCAGACCTGCGGCTCCGGGATCGACGCGCGGCTCGGCCCGTGGAAGCCGTCGCAGCCGACGACGACGTCGGCGTCGATCCGCCGCGCCCGGCCGTCACTGTCCACAAAGGTCACGTGCGGTTCGCCGGTGACGTCGTGGAGCGTGACGTCGGTGGCCGAGTAGTACGCCGGGCGGCCGGCCTTTTCCCGGGCCGCCATCAGGTCCTTGGTCACCTCGGTCTGCCCGTAGACGGTCACCGACCGGCCGATGAGGTCGGTGAAGTCGACGTGGTGCCGGTTTCCCGGCCACTGGAGGTGGATGCCGCGGTGTTCCATGCCCTCGACGTCGAGCCGGGCGCCGAGGCCGACCTCCCGCAGCAGTTCGACCGTGCCCGCCTCGAGGATGCCGGCGCGGATGCGCGCCT
This sequence comes from Amycolatopsis sp. NPDC003861, assembly GCF_053605405.1. Taxonomy (NCBI): domain Bacteria; kingdom Bacillati; phylum Actinomycetota; class Actinomycetes; order Pseudonocardiales; family Pseudonocardiaceae; genus Amycolatopsis; species Amycolatopsis sp. NPDC003861. The sequence goes on along the minus strand of NZ_JBSGJD010000017.1, from coordinate 3,112 downwards.
GGACGTACTCGGCGGTCTGCCGCTCGAGCAACACCGAGTCGATGCCTTCGAGCCCGAGCAGGTGGGACAGCAGCAGCCCGGCCGGGCCGGCGCCGACGATGACGACCTGGGTGCGCACTGGAGGAGGTCCTTTCCGGCGGGAGAGCCCGAGCATGGATCGGCGGCCCCGCCCGACACTACGGCATTCTCATTCAGTGAGAGAAATTCCCCATCGCCCGCGAAATGCCCCGCGCGGCGGCCTGCAGGGCGGGGATCGGCGCCCGCGCGTTCCGGTCGTTGGGCACGATCACCGACAGCGCGGCGACGACGTCCCCGCCGGGCCCCCGCAGCGGGACGGCGATGCCCGTGGTCTCCTCGTCGATGAAGCCGGCGCAGAACGCGTAGCCGGTGCGCCGCACGTCGGCGAGGAACCGGCGCAGCCGCGCGGGGTCGGTCAGCGTCGTCCGCCGGAAGGCTTCCAGGGGGCCGGCCAGCACCTGTTCCTGCAGGTCGGCGGGCGCATGAGCGAGCAGCACGAGCCCGGACGAGGAGGCGTGCAGCGGCAGCCGCCCGGCCACCCGCGTCACGTTGAGCGTCGCCCCGGGCGCGGAGAGCCGCTCGACGAACAGCACCTCCCGGTCTTCCAGCACGGCGAGCTGGGTGTGGTGCCCGACGACTGCGTGCAGGTCCTCCATGAACGGCATCGCGGCTTCGCGCAGGCCGAGGGTCGGTGAGGCGCGGGAGGCCAGTTCCCACAGCCGCAAGCCGACGCGCACCCGCCGGTCGGGATCCCGCCGCAGCCAGCCGTGCCCGACGAGCTCCTCGACCAGCCGCGACGCCGTGGCGACGGGCAGGCCGGCCCGCCGGGCGATGTCGGTGACGCGCAGGGCGGGCGTGTCCGGCCCGAAGGTCTCGAAGATCCGGACGACGCGGCTCAGCACGGATTCGCCCTGCGCCGGCTTGACCACGTCGGACAGTGTGCCCCACCCGGGCGGCGGGGCACACGGCCCGCGTCAGGGAAGCGCGTTCAGGAACGGTTCGTGGCTGTTCTGGAACTCCCAGCCGTAGTACTTGTCCCAGTTGATCGACCACGTCATCAGCCCGCGCAGGGCGGGCGAGGTGCCCCCGCGCAGCGTGTACGAGCCACAGCCACTGCCCTTGACCAGGCAGTTCACCGCTGTTTGGACATCGCCGGGCGAGGTGTAGCCATTGCCGGCACTGACCGCGGCGGGCAGCCCGACGGCAATCTGGTCGGGCCGCAGCCCGGGAAAGAACTGCCCGGTGCTGGCCACGCTGAAGCCGGCTTTGAGCATGTCGGTCATGGCGATGTGGAACTCGGCGCCGCCCATGTTGTGGTACTGGTTGTCGAGCCCCATGACGGGGCCGGAGTTGTAGTCCTGGACGTGCAGGACGGTGAGCGAGTCCCGCAGGGCGTGGATGACGGGCAGGTAGGCGCCGGTGCGCGCGTCACCGGCGCCCGAGCCGCCGTAGAACTGGTAGCCGACCTGCACGAAGAAGGTTTCCGGCGCCATGGTGAGCACGAAGCCGGAGCCGTACTTGGCCTTGAGCGTCTTCAGCGCGGAGATCAGGTTGACGATGACGGGCGTGGTCGGGTTCCGGAAGTCGGTGTCCCCGGCGTTGAGTGAGAGCGAGTGCCCCTCGAAGTCGACGTCGAGGCCGTTGAGCCCGTACTTGTCGATGATGGCGGAGACGGAGCTGACGAACTTGTCCCGCGCGGCGGTGGTCGTCAGCTGCACCTGGCCGTTCTGCCCGCCGATGGAGATGAGCACCTTCTTGCCCTGGGCCTGCTTGGCCTTGATGGCGGCGATGAAGTCGGCGTCGCTCTCGACGTTCGGGCATTCACCGGCGGGGCACCGGGTGAACCGGATGTCCCCCGAGGTGACGGAGGTCGGTTCCCCGAAGGCGAGATCGATGATGTCCCAGGCCGAGGGCACATCGGCCATCCGGACGTACCCGGAGCCGTTGGCAAAGCTGGCGTGCAGGTAGCCGACGAGGGCGTGCTTGGGCAGGCCGGTATCGACACAGCCGGCGGTGCTCCCGCTGACGGCGGGGCTGCGAGGCGACTCCCCGGCACTGTTGTAGGCGGCGACGGTGTAGGTGTGGGTGGTGCAGGGGGTGAGTCCGCTGATGGTGGCGCTGGTGCCGGTGACAGTGGCAACGGCGGTGGAGCCTTCGTAGACGCGGTACCCGCTGACGGTCCCGGTGCTAGAACCCCAGCTCAGCGCGACGGAGTTGGTGGTGACGCCGGTGACTTGCGGCGCGCCGGGCGAGGAGGGTGTCCCGGGAGTGTTGCCGCCAGGACCGTCGAAGACGACGTCGTCGGCGTAGTAGGTCCCGGCGCCGTACCAGCCGTGGAGGTAGAGCTGGGCGGAGGTCTGGTTACCGGTGGTGAAGGTGAGCTGGAGCTGGTTGTAGCCGGAGTTGCCCGACCAGGTCGAGGGACCACCGGTAACGCCGAGGTAGACGGGATTCCCCCGAACCCAGGCGGAGACGGAGTAACTGGTGTTGGGCTGAACGGCAACGGCCTGAGAGCACTGAGCGTAATCGGCCCCGACGGGGGTCCCAGCGAGGGCATAGCTGCCGGAGTGGACGGGCGTGCTCACGGCGGTGGCGTTGGCGCAGGTCCAGCCGGAGAGAGAGCCGCCTTCGAACCCGGGGTTGGCGAGAAGATTGGCGGCCTCGGCCGGAACGGCGAGAAGCCCGGAGAGGGCAAGCAGCAAGGCGGCGAGGATGGCGGAAAGTCGGGAACGCCTCATCGGTCCTCCAGTCAAGGGGAGGCCCTAATTGTCTGGACCAATACGCAAGTTGTCCAGACCAAAAGGAGGGGTTCGCCGAGGGCTGGGTGGTCTGACCCTCAGCCCGACGCACCAGCCGCCACCAGGCGGCCGCACAAAGGTCACCACCAGGCCAACCACCGGACCGCCACCAGGCAGACCGACCGGGCCGCCGCTGGGCGGCCCCACGAAGGCCGCCGCCAGGCGGCCCACCCCAGTCACAACCGCCACCCGGCAGCCCACGCAACCCTCCGACCACACCCCCTGCCAACCCGATACGCAGCCGCATCAGCGGCCGGCACGCCGTGTCAAGGCACGCTTTCCCGCCTTGACACGGC